>NZ_JBHXSA010000006.1:177248-322834 GCF_042716475.1 Streptomyces sp. NPDC058671
GTAAACTGGTTGTCCCTCACGCCCTTGCCGCCTTCACCCCCCCCTGGTCGACACCCCCCCGCACACACCTGCGGGGCGGCGGGGTCCCCCGGCCGCCCCGCAGTGAAGCGTTCCTCGTCGTCGGGGGTGTCACACCCCGGACGACACCTCGGTCTTGTCACCGGAGGAACCGGACCCGCCCTCGGCCGCCGCCAGTGCCCTGTTGCGGCGGACGGAGGACCAGAAGGAGAGCGCGATCAGGATCACGCCGATGGAGCCCGTGATGAGCTCGCTGATCTCGTGCTGGATGGTGATGAGCAGGATGACGGCGAGCGCGCCGATCGCGTAGTGCGCGCCGTGCTCCAGGTAGACGTAGTCGTCCAGGGTGCCCTCGCGGACCAGGTAGACCGTGAGCGAACGGACGTACATGGCGCCGATGCCGAGGCCGAGCGCCATCCAGAAGATGTGGTTGGTGATGGCGAAGGCGCCGATGACACCGTCGAAGGAGAACGAGGCGTCGAGCACTTCCAGGTACAGGAACAGGAAGAACGCGGCCTTGCCGGCGAGGCCGACCGCGGAGACCGGCTTGCCCTGGGCCTTGGCCTTCTCCTCCTCCTCGTGCTCGCGCTCCTCCTCTTCCTCCAGCTTGCCCTCGAAGAAGCCCGAGAGACCGCCGACGATCAGGTACGTGATCAGGCCGGCGACGCCGGAGAGCAGGACGGTCGCGGACTTGTCCGCGTGACCGGTGCTGGTGTGCGCGTGGGTCGCGAAGGTCATCGCCGTGACGAGCAGGGCGATGAGCGCGACGCAGACCGACAGCATGTCGACCTTGCCGAGCTTGGCCAGCGGGCGCTCGAGCCAGCCGAGCCACTTGATGTCCCGGTCCTCGAAGATGAAGTCCAGGAAGATCATCAGCAGGAACATTCCACCGAAGGCGGCGATCGCCGGGTGGGCGTCCGTGACCAGGGCCTCGTACCGCTCGGGATTGTCCAGGGCCAGCTCGATGGCCTCGATGGGCCCGACCTTGGCGCTGATGGCGACGATCGCGACGGGGAAGACCAGCCGCATACCGAAGACCGCGATCAGGATGCCGATGGTGAGGAAGATCTTCTGCCAGAAGGCATTCATCTTCTTCAGGATTCCGGCGTTGACAACCGCGTTGTCGAAGGACAGCGAGATCTCGAGGATCGACAGGATCAGTACGACCCCGAACGCCTCCCACCCCCACTGCCAAGCGGCGAAGGCCAGGCCGAGCGCCGTGATGGCGAACGACCAGCCGAAGGTTTTCAGAACCACTGTCTACCCCATCGTGAAACTACTTGGCTTTACGAAACGTTGACCCCGAAGTCTAGAGCGATGCCCCGGAGCCCCGACGCGTACCCCTGACCGACCGCGCGGAACTTCCATTCCCCGTTGTACCGGTAGAGCTCGCCGAAGATCATCGCGGTCTCGGTCGAGGCGTCCTCGGAGAGGTCGTACCTGGCGAGCTCCTGCCCGTCCAACTGGTTCACCACACGGATGAACGCGTTGCTGACCTGGCCGAAGCTCTGGCTGCGGTTGTCGGCGTCGTGGATCGACACCGGGAAGACGATCTTGTCGCAGTGGGCGGGCACCAGGGAGAGGTCCACGATGAGGGACTCGTCGTCCCCGTCACCCTCGCCGGTGAGGTTGTCCCCGGTGTGTTCGACGGAGCCCTCGGGGCTGCGGAGCTGGTTGTAGAAGACGAAGTACTCGTCCCCGAGGACCCGCCCGGCCTGGCACAGCAGGGCGCTGGCGTCGAGGTCGAAGGGGGCTCCGGTGGTGGAGCGCGCGTCCCAGCCGAGCCCCACGAGGACCTTGGTCAGATTGGGTGCGGCCTTGGAGAGGGAGACATTGCCTCCCTTGGCGAGCGTGACGCCCATGATGCTGTTCCTCCCCGCTGGTGATGAGGCACGTCCGGCGCCGCACGAGACGTGCGGCGCCGGACGGTTCGAAGGGTTCGGCTCAGACGTTGACGCCGAAGTCCTGCGCGATACCGCGCAGGCCCGAGGCGTAGCCCTGGCCGACGGCGCGGAACTTCCACTCGGCCCCGTTGCGGTACAGCTCGCCGAAGACCATGGCGGTCTCGGTCGAGGCGTCCTCGGAGAGGTCGTACCGGGCGATCTCCGCGCCTCCGGTCTGGTTCACGACGCGGATGAACGCGTTGCGCACCTGACCGAAGGACTGCTGGCGGTTCTCGGCGTCGTAGATCGAGACCGGGAAGACGATCTTGGTGACGTCGGCCGGCACGGTGGCCAGGCTGACCTTGACCTGCTCGTCGTCACCCTCGCCCTCGCCGGTCGTGTTGTCACCGGTGTGCTCGACGGAGCCGTCGGCGCTCTTGAGGTTGTTGAAGAAGACGAAGTCCCCCTCGTTGCGGACCTTGCCCTCGTCCGTCACCAGGATGGCGCTGGCGTCGAGGTCGAAGTCCGTACCGGTGGTGGTGCGGACGTCCCAGCCCAGACCGACGGTCACGGCGGTGAGGCCAGGGGCCTCCTTGGTCAGCGAGACGTTGCCGCCCTTGCTGAGGCTGACTCCCACGAGTCCCTCCATAGGTTTTCAGGGGCAGCGCCCCCGGTCGTGCGTTGGCATTCGGATCAACGACTGGATCCTAGTGACGGGTTCCCGGTCGAAACAGTCGATTCGCCCCGCGAATCGGAGATGTCGCCGACGAATGCGGAGATGTCGCCCCCGCGGCGGCTCAGATGGCGTCGAGCGCCTTGACGTACTCACCGAGGTCGCGGGCGTCCGGCAGGGCGTTGACGACGGTCCAGCGGACGACACCCTCCTTGTCGATGATGAAGGTGCCGCGCACGGCGCAGCCCTTCTCCTCGTCGAAGACGTCGTACGCCCGGGAGGCCTCGCCGTGCTTCCAGAAGTCGGAGAGCAGCGGATAGTCCAGGGACTCCTGCTCGGCGAAGACGCGCAGGGTGTGGATGGAGTCGTTGGAGACGGCGAGCAGCTGGGTGTCGTCGTTGACGAAGGCGGCCTGGTTGTCGCGCAGCTCGCCCAGCTCGCCGGCGCAGACCCCGGTGAAGGCGAAGGGGTAGAAGAGCAGCACCACGTTCTTCTCGCCGCGGAAGTCGGACAGCCTCACGGTGCGCCCGTGGTTGTCCTTGAGCTCGAAATCCGGGGCCCTGGTGCCGACCTCGATCGCCATCGCGTACGCATCCCTTCGCCGGCCCGCCCTTGGGCCGTATCGGTGAATCCCACCCTACGGCCTGCGCGCGAAAGCCCCCGCCGGCGGACCGGCGGGGGCTCGTCGTCATGTGGTGATCAGCGCTTGGGGGCCGTCAGGCGGGTGCCCGTCCAGTCCTTGGCGACGCTGATGCTCTTGGTCTGGGAGAGACCAGCTGTCTGCGCGGCATCGTTGATGTCGCTCGGCTCGATGTAGCCGTCGCGGCCGGTCTTCGGCGTCAGCAGCCAGATGGTGCCGCCGTCCTCCAGAAGACCGATGGCGTCCACCAGGGCGTCGGTGAGGTCGCCGTCCTCGTCGCGGAACCAGATCACGACGGCGTCGGCGACGTCGTCGTAGTCCTCGTCCACGAGGTCGGCCCCGATGATGGACTCGATACCTTCACGGAGATCCTGGTCGACGTCTTCGTCGTAGCCGATCTCCTGGACCACCTGTCCGGGCTCGAACCCCAGCCTTCCGGCCGGGTTGGTCCGCTCCTCCGCGTGGTCCGCGGTCGCGCTCACGGCTTGCCTCCTGCTCATTCGGTTAAATGCTGTGGGCCGCACGTGCGCGCGGCGCTGGCCGTAGTCCACACGTGCCGGGGTGGATCGCGCAAGTGCCCGGCCGTGGAGACCGCCGAAACGGTGACGTTTGGGGCCGTCTCGCCGCAACTTCCGGCACCGCGGATCCCCGCTCCGTGATCAGGCACACATGATTCATCCCGGTTTACGGACTTCTGCGGTTTCAGTCTGCCGAACGCCCGGACGAAACGCATGCGCGGGTTGGGCGTAAGGTTGCGATTTGAGCGCCCCCCGGACATGTGGACGACACCCGAGAGACCCCCCGGGGGTTACCCCTCGGTAAATGTGACGCCTGGCGCCACCGGGGTACACGATGGACATCCCGACCACTCCGTGGCCCCGTGGGCACCACCGACAGTGAAGGAAGAGCGTGGCTCCCGGATCCGATCGCAACCCGATCATCATTGGCGGCCTTCCCAGCCAGGTCCCGGATTTCGACCCGGAAGAGACCCAGGAATGGCTCGACTCCCTCGACGCGGCCGTCGACGAGCGGGGTCGTGAGCGGGCCCGTTACCTCATGCTCCGCCTCATCGAACGGGCCCGCGAGAAGCGGGTGGCCGTGCCCGAGATGCGCAGCTCGGACTACGTCAACACGATCGCCACCAAGGACGAGCCTTTCTTCCCCGGCAACGAGGAGATCGAGCGCAAGGTCCTCAACGCCACCCGGTGGAACGCGGCCGTGATGGTGTCGCGCGCCCAGCGTCCCGGCATCGGCGTCGGCGGTCACATCGCCACCTTCGCGTCCTCCGCCTCGCTGTACGACGTCGGCTTCAACCACTTCTTCCGCGGCAAGGACGAGGGCGACGGCGGCGACCAGATCTTCTTCCAGGGGCACGCCTCCCCCGGCATCTACGCCCGCGCGTACCTCCTGGACCGGCTGAGCGAGACCCAGCTCGACGGCTTCCGCCAGGAGAAGTCGAGGTACCCCGACGGCCTGTCGTCGTACCCGCACCCGCGACTGATGCCGGACTTCTGGGAGTTCCCGACCGTGTCGATGGGCCTCGGCCCGCTCGGCGCGATCTACCAGGCCCGGATGAACCGCTACATGGAGGCCCGCGGCATCGCCGACACCTCCTCGTCGCACGTCTGGGCGTTCCTCGGCGACGGCGAGATGGACGAGGTCGAGTCGGTCGGCCAGCTCTCCATCGCCGCCCGCGAGGGCCTGGACAACCTGACCTTCGTCGTCAACTGCAACCTCCAGCGCCTCGACGGCCCGGTGCGCGGCAACGGCAAGATCATCCAGGAGCTGGAGTCGATCTTCCGGGGCAACGGCTGGAACGTCATCAAGCTGATCTGGGACCGCTCCTGGGACCCGCTGCTCGCGCAGGACCGCGACGGCATCCTGGTCAACAAGTTCAACACCACCCCGGACGGCCAGTTCCAGACGTACGCCACCGAGACCGGCGGCTACATCCGGGACCACTTCTTCGGCGACGACCACCGGCTGCGGGCGATGGTCGAGGGCATGTCGGACCAGCAGATCCTGCACCTGGGCCGCGGCGGCCACGACCACAAGAAGATCTACGCGGCCTACGCCGCGGCGAAGGCCCACACGGGTCAGCCGACCGTGATCCTCGCGCAGACGGTCAAGGGCTGGACGCTCGGCCCGAACTTCGAGGGCCGCAACGCGACCCACCAGATGAAGAAGCTGACGGTCGACGACCTCAAGCGCTTCCGCGACCGGCTGCACATCCCGGTGACCGACCGCCAGTTGGAGGACGGCCTGCCGCCGTACTACCACCCGGGGCGGGACTCCGAGGAGATCCAGTACATGCACGACCGGCGCAACGCGCTGGGCGGGTACGTCCCCAGCCGGGTCGTGCGGGCGAAGCCGCTGACCCTCCCCGACGACAAGGTCTACGCGGCCGCCAAGAAGGGCTCCGGGCAGCAGTCGATCGCCACCACGATGGCCTTCGTCCGCATCCTCAAGGACCTCATGCGGGACAAGGAGATCGGCAAGCGCTTCGTGCTGATCGCCCCCGACGAGTACCGCACCTTCGGCATGGACGCCTTCTTCCCGAGCGCCAAGATCTACAACCCGCTCGGCCAGCAGTACGAGGCGGTGGACCGCGAACTCCTCCTCGCCTACAAGGAGTCGCCGACCGGCCAGATGCTGCACGACGGCATCTCCGAGGCCGGCTGCACGGCCTCGCTGATCGCCGCCGGTTCCGCGTACGCCACGCACGGCGAACCGCTGATCCCGGTGTACGTCTTCTACTCGATGTTCGGTTTCCAGCGGACCGGCGACCAGTTCTGGCAGATGGCCGACCAGCTGGCGCGCGGTTTCGTGCTCGGCGCCACCGCCGGCCGGACGACCCTGACCGGTGAGGGTCTCCAGCACGCGGACGGTCACTCCCACCTCCTCGCCTCGACCAACCCGGCCTGTGTCGCCTACGACCCGGCGTACGGTTTCGAGATCGCGCACATCGTCAAGGACGGTCTGCGCCGCATGTACGGCCCCGACGCCGAGGACGTCTTCTACTACCTGACGGTCTACAACGAGCCGATCCAGCACCCGGCCGAGCCCGAGCACGTGGACGTCGAGGGCATCCTCGCGGGCATCCACCGCCTCAGGCCCGCCGAGGCGGGCGCGATCCCGGCGCAGATCATGGCCTCCGGTGTCGCCGTGCCGTGGGCGATCGAGGCTCAGCGGATCCTCGCCGAGGAGTGGAACGTACGGGCCGACGTCTGGTCCGCCACCTCCTGGACCGAGCTGCGCCGCGAGGCCGTGGCCGTCGAGGAGCACAACCTGCTCCACCCGGACGAGGAGCAGCGCGTCCCGTACGTGACGCGCAAGCTCCAGGGCGCCGAGGGCCCGTTCGTGGCGGTCTCGGACTGGATGCGGGCGGTGCCGGACCAGATCTCCCGCTGGGTGCCGGGCACGTACGGCTCCCTGGGCGCGGACGGCTTCGGCTTCGCGGACACGCGCGGCGCGGCCCGTCGCTACTTCCACATCGACGCCCCGTCGATCGTGCTCGCGGTGCTGACCGAGCTCGCCCGTGAGGGCAAGGTCGAGCGGTCGGTCCTCAAGCAGGCCGTGGACCGCTACCAGCTCCTCGACGTGGCTGCCGCGGACCCGGGCCCCGCGGGTGGCGACGCCTGATCGCCGAGGCATCCCCGTAGCCCCGTAGCACGGAGCTCCTGGTGAGGGCGGTGGGACCCTGGTCCCGCCGCCCTCCCGCGTTCTCTACGATTCCCCGCATGAGGGAACGCTGGGAAGAACGCACACAGGCACCGCTGCTCGTGCTCGCCGTCGCGTTCGGCGTCGCCTACGCCGTGCCGATCGTGGCTCCCGGCGCCGCGCCCTGGGTGCACCGGCTGTGCACCCATGTCGAGTGGGCGGTCTGGGCGGCCTTCGCCGTCGACTACCTGGTCCGGCTCTCGATCGCCCCGGCCCGCTGGGCCTTCGTCCGCTCCCACCCCCTGGATCTGCTCGCGGTCCTGCTGCCGATGGTCCAGCCGCTGCGACTGCTGCGGGTCGTGTCCACGCTCCTCCTCGTGGGCCGGCGGGCCCGGATGGCCCCGCAGGTGACGCTCACCACCTATGTGGCGGGCGCGGTCGTCGGGCTGATGATGTTCGGCTCGCTGGCCGTGCTGCATGTGGAGCGGGACGCCCCGGACGGCAACATCAAGACCCTCGGGGACGCGGTCTGGTGGTCGTTCACCACGATGACCACGGTCGGCTACGGCGACCACGCCCCCACGACGGGTCTGGGCCGGGTGCTCGCCGTGGGACTGATGCTGTCGGGCATCGCCCTCCTCGGCGTCGTCACCGCGAACATCGCGGCCTGGTTCATCTCCCGCTTCGAACGCGACGACGCGGCGGAGCGCCGGCAGACCGAGCTCCTGGAGACGCTGACCCGGGAGGTACGCGAACTGCGGGCCGAGGTGTCCCGGCTCTCGGCCCCGGTCGGGGCGCCCGCCCATGCCGGGTCACCGGGCGGGGCGCCGGGCTGCGCGTCGGCGGGGATGCCTGACGGGGTGCCGGGCGGCGCGCCGGCGGGGATCACGGACGGGATGCAGGGCGTTCCCGCGCCTACCGCTCCCACAGCTTGAACGCTCTGACCTCGTAGGGCGTCTGCGGCACCCAGGTGCCGCGCCCCGGGTAGGTCTCGAACTCGCCCGTCTCCGCGCACTCTGCCGACTGGTACGTGGTGACCGGACGGCCGGTGCGGTTGGCGAGGGACTGCGCCGAGGTCCCCGGCGGCAGGGCGACACAGCTGTCGATGTCGGTCGTGGCCAGCTCGTGCGTCTGCGCCCGGCCCCTGAAGTCCGACTTGGCCCAGAGGCAGAGCCGGCCGGGCCCGCAGGGCCCGAGCACGGTCCCGGACGGCACCGCCGCCGCCGGGGTGGCTGCCGGGGTGGCCCTCGGGACTGCCGCCGGGACTGCCGCCGCCGGGACCGCCAGGAGGGCGGTCAGGACGGCCGCGATGGCGAGAGCGGTCTTCGTGTACATACTGATGAACCCCCGTTTCGTCACTCTCTGTAGTCATGAGGATGGCGGAGGTCGCCGGGCAACGGAAGAGGGGCCGCCCCCGTTCACGCGAACGGGTGACGGCCCCCTACGGGAACCCTGAGGGACGAGCCGGCGGAGTCCTCACGGGCGGCCCGGCGGACGTCCTCACGGGCGGCCCGGTGGACGTCAGATGTGGCCGCCCATGCCGCCCGCCTCCGCGTTCTCGCCGCGCTTGGTGAGCGTGGCGACGAGGGCCGCGACGACGGCGACGGCACCGGCGACGGTGAAGGCCAGGCCCATGCCGTCCAGGAAGGTGTCGTGGATGACGCCGGAGATCTGCTGGAGCACGTCCGGGGTCATCCCCGGTGCCTGCGCCAGCTCCTGCGGGACCATGCCGAACTCGGCTGCCTGCTCCAGCTGCGGGTTCACCGGCGCCTGGATGCCGGCCTCCTTCCAGTTGTCCTCGAAGGCACCGGCGACCTTGGAGGACATGACGGCGCCGAGCACCGCCGTACCGAGGGCGCCGCCGACCTGCATCGCGGCCTGCTGGAGACCGCCGGCCACGCCGGAGAGCTCCAGCGGCGCGTTGCCGACGATGACCTCGGTGGCGCCGACCATGACCGGGGCGAGCCCGAGGCCGAGCAGGGCGAACCAGAGGGACATGGCGAACGTGCCGGTCCCGGACGACAGCGTGATCATGCCGAACATCGCGACGGCCGTGCAGACCATGCCGCCGACCAGCGGGACGCGCGGGCCGAACTTGGTGATCAGGGCGCCGGCCAGCGGCGAGGAGACGATCATCATCGCCGTCAGCGGCAGCAGGCGCAGACCGCTGTCGACCGGGCTGAGCCCCTTCACGCCCTGGAGGTAGAAGGTCACGAAGAACAGACCGCCCATGAAGGCGAAGGCCATGAGGACCATGAGCACCACGCCCGCCGAGAGCGGCACGGAGCGGAACATGGCCAGCGGGATCAGCGGCTCCTTGACCTTGGTCTCCCAGAAGGCGAAGACCGCGAAGAGGATCACCGCGCCGAGCAGGCAGCCCCAGGTCTTGCCGCCGGTCCAGCCCCAGGACTCGCCGGCCTTGATGAGACCCCAGACGAGGGAGGCCATGGCGCCGGAGAGCAGCACGATGCCGAGGACGTCGAAGGAGCGCGGCGCGTTCTCCGCGCGGTGGTCCTTGAGGATGACCAGGCCGAGGGCGAGCGCGACGACGCCGACCGGCACGTTGATGAAGAAGACGGACTGCCAGCTGACGTGCTCGACGAGCAGGCCGCCGACGATCGGGCCGCCGGCCGTGGAGGCGCCGATGACCATGCCCCAGATGCCGATGGCCATGTTCAGCTTCTCGGCGGGGAAGGTCGCGCGCAGCAGGCCCAGGGCGGCCGGCATCAGGAGGGCGCCGAAGAGGCCCTGGAGGACACGGAAGGCGATCACGGCCCCGATGCTCTCGGAGAGGCCGATGGCGGCGGAGGCGGCGGCGAAGCCGGCGATGCCTATGAGGAAGGTCTGCCGGTGACCGAAGCGGTCACCGAGCTTGCCCGCGGTGATCAGGGCGACGGCGAGCGCCAGCAGGTAGCCGTTGGTGATCCACTGGACCTGGGCGAGGGAGGCGCCGAGGTCGTTCTTGATGGCCGGGTTGGCGATGGCGACGATGGTGCCGTCGAGGGCGACCATCATCACGCCGACGGCAACGCCGAACAGCGTCAGCCAGGGGTGGCCGCGCAGTCCCTTCGCCGGGCCCGTAGCGGGTTCCCGGGCTCCGCCCTGACCCTGCGGGGCCTTTTCCACGGTGGTCTGACTAGTCATGCGAAGGAGATTAGTGACAGTCACTGACAATTGACAAAGTGATTCACACGCCGGTAACTGTCACATAGCTCACAGGTACGCTGAGCTGGAGGAAATGCCTGAAAAGAGGACCCCGACGTGACCCTGCCCGGCCTGCGCGAGCGCAAGAAACAACGCACGCGCGACGCGCTGACCCGGGTGGCCCTCGAACTCTTCACGGCCCATGGGTACGAGGGGACCACCGTCGACGAGATCGTCGACGCCGTCGAGGTCTCCCAGCGCACGTTCTTCCGGTACTTCTCCTCCAAGGAGGAGGTCGCCTTCGCCGTCCAGCACATGGTGGAGGAGCGTTTCGTCGAGGCCCTGGGACAGCGCCCGCCGGCGGAGGGCCCTTTCGACGCGATGCGCAACGCGGTGCTGTGCGCCTGGGACACCATCGGCGACGCCATCACCGAGGTGGTGCCGGTCGAGCTGTACCTGCGCAGCTTCCAGATGATCGAGTCGACGCCCGCGCTGCTCGCCGTCCATCTGCGCCGCTCCACGGAGATGGAGGAGACCATCGCCCGGATCATCGCCGACCGCGAGGGCCTCGACGTGGACGAGGACCCGCGCCCCCGGATCGCGGTGGCGGCGTTCAGCGGGGTGATGCGGGTCACGGCCCAGCTGTGGGGCCGGGGCACGGACCAGAGCCTGGAGGCCATTCGTGACCTCACCGAGAAGTACCTCGACCACCTCGGCCCGGCCCTGGCCCCCAGCTGGCGGGACGGGGGCCGGGGCTCCGGGGGCGAGGGGCCGGGCGGCGCTCCGTAGAGAGGCCGGGCGGCGCTCCGTCCCGTCCGGAGGTCGGCGGCATCGGGCACGGTGCCGACCCGGTGGCCCCGGCGTTCGGCGCCCCACTCCTGTCGGCGTGGGGGCGGTGGGCCCCAGCGGCTGTTTCGAGCCGGGTGCCCGGAGCCTGGGCACCTGCGCCGCGACCGGCGTCAGGGCCTGCCGGAGCCTGCTGTGCGCACCTGCCGATGGCGCTTGCCACGACGGAATATCCGGTGCGGAAGGGCGCCGACGCGCGTAGATCACGTAATTTCAGGACCTTTCGCAGGGGCGACGCCCGGGCACGCGCCGCTTACGATGAGGCGCATGGGTGATGTGCTGGCCGGAATTCAAGCCACCTGGGAGTTCGAGAGCGACGCCCTCGTCATCCGCTTCGATCGGGGGAACCGCACGCCGAGGCTCTTCAGCGTGCTGCGCGAACGACGCATACCGCACGAGGCGTTGGCGTCCGTGACGCTCACGCCCGGCAAGCGGGGCACGGTCGTGCTGCACGCCGTGCCGAGACCGGGCGCCGATCCCCTGATGGAGGCGGCCGCGGGGCAGCTCGCGGAGCACTGCGATCCGTACCGGCTGGTGCTGCCGGTGGAGTGCGAGACGCTCGCCGAGTACTACCGGGACGAGCTGCGGGCGGTTCTCGCGCGGCGGCCGACGAGCGCCTGGGGTCTGCCGGGCGCGGCGGGCCCCCCGGGCGCCTCCGACACGTCGGACCTGTCGGACTCGTCGGGGCTGTCGGACTCGACGGGGCTGTCGGGCCTGTCGGGCCTGTCTGACGCCTTCGCGACGTCGGGCGCTCCCGACCTGGCCGACGCCTCGGAGACCGCGAGCGCCGTCGACATGACTCCCGCCGAGCGTTTCCTGGTGGCGCCGCCCGCGGGGCCGCGGTCCTTCAAGGCGTACGACGGGAAGGCGAGCTTCGACGGACACGCGGAGGTCGCGTTCCGCTGGTCCTGGACGGGGGCGTCCTCCGAGAAGTGGAAGGCGGGCGACCAGACCTTCCAGGTGCGGGACCTCTGCGGGGTCGAGTGGCGCTCGCCGGAGGTCCTCGACGGGCACCTGCGCCTGTTGCCACGGGGCGGCGAACCCCGGGCGTCCCAGCCGGACCGGGATCCCGCCTCCGTCGTCTTCGGCCTCGGCTACGGGCCGGTGCACCTGTCGCTCCCCTTCGCGGCCGCGGTCCTCGCCGCGATCCGGACCACGGACCGCGTCCCCGCCCGCGTCGCCGCCCCCGGGGCGGTAGCGGAAAGGATTCGGCACCTGGGTGAACTGCACCAGGCCGGCCTCGTGACGGACGAGGAGTTCTCGGCGAAGAAGGCGGAGCTCCTGGCGGAGCTGTAGGCCTCCGGTCGGCCTCGGCGCCAGGTCTCCGGTCGAGTCGGACCTCCGGTGACTGCCGACGCCGGGCTTCCGGCGACCGCCGACGTCCAGCCTCGGTCGGCGTCGACGTCATACCCCGGTATCAGCCCGGAGCCCGGTCCCCGGTATGACGTCGGCGGCCGGGTCCCCTGCCTACCCTGGGCGGGTCATGGCTACCGAACCGCGGCACCGACCGCCCACCCTCCGACGGCTCAGCGCCGGGACACGCGAGATGTTCCACGGGCTGGGCACCGCGCTCACCACCCCCGCCGCACCAGGGGCGCCGCTCCTCGCCGACGCCTCCCCGCGCTGGGTGCGGCTGCTGCCGTACGCCGTCGCCGTCGCCCTCGTCGCCTCGCTGCTCCCCACCACGGTCCACCTCCTCGCCGGGGACTACGGCGTCAACGGCGCCCTCGCCGGGGCCCTCGGCACCGCCCAGACCGCGCCGCTGGTGCTCGCCGTCGCCCGCCCCCTCCAGGCGTGGTGGATCGTCTTCGCCGCCGATGTCCTCGGCGCCCTCGTCCTGCTCGCCGCGGACGGCCCCCGCGCCCACCTCTGGCCCTGGACGCCGCCGGCCGTCGTGGGCTACTGCGCGCTGATGATCGCGCTCGGCCTCCGCGAGTCCCGCCGGGCCCTGTTCGGGGTCTGGCTGGCGACGGGCGCCGCCGGATACGCCCTAGAGGCGTTCCGGCCGGCCGGGTACACCAGCGTCCATACCCTGTTGCTCGTCCTGAGCGGCGTCCTGCTGCTCCTCGCCTCTGCGGTACGCGCGCGTGGCGACGCCCAGCGGCGCCTCGTGGAGCAGGAGACCATCAGCGAGGCCGAGCGGGCCCGCCGCACCCTCCTGGAGGAGCGGGCCAGGATCGCGCGCGAACTGCACGACGTGGTGGCCCACCACATGTCCGTGATCACCGTCCAGGCCGACTCTGCCCCCTACCGCATCCCCGGGCTCCCGGACGCGGCCCGCGAGGAGTTCACCTCGATCGCGGCGAGCGCCCGCGAGTCGCTGGCCGAGATGCGACGGCTCCTGTCCGTGCTGCGCAGTGACGGCGGTGAGGGCGAGCGGGGCCCGCAGCCGGGGCTCGACCGGGTGCAGCAGCTGGTGGAGGCGACGGTACGGGCGGGGGTGCCGGCCGAACTGCGGCTCGCCGCCGACCTCGGGGACGTACCGCAGGCGGTGGACCTGTCCGCGTACCGGATCGTGCAGGAGGCCCTGGCCAACGTCGTCCGGCACGCGCCCGGGGCGTCCACCCGGGTGTCGGTGCGGGCGGACGCGGGCTGGCTGACGGTCCTCGTCGTCAACGGGCCGTCCACGGAGCCGGGTTCCTCGGTCGAGCGCGGCGCGTCCGGTACCGGGCACGGGCTGGTCGGCATGCGGGAGCGCGTACGGTTGACGGGCGGCTCGCTCGACACCGGGCCGCTGCCGGACGGCGGATTCCGGGTCGCCGCGCGGATGCCGCTGACCCCCGACCCGCTCCCCTCGGCGACGACGCCCCCGACCGCCACGACCGCCAAGGAACCCGAGTGACCATCCGCGTGATCATCGTCGACGACCAGGCCATGGTGCGGGCCGGTTTCGCCGCGCTGCTCGCCGCCCAGCCCGACATCGACGTGGTGGGCGAGGCGCCGGACGGGCGGCAGGGTGTGGACGTGGCACGGTCGACGCACCCGGACGTCGTGCTGATGGACGTACGGATGCCGGAGCTGGACGGACTCGCCGCCGCCCGGGAGATCCTGCATCCGCCCGTGGGGGTCACGCACCGGCCGAAGGTGCTGATGCTGACCACCTTCGACGTGGACGACTACGTGTACGAGGCGCTACGCGCGGGTGCGTCCGGTTTCCTCCTCAAGGACGCGCCGCCGGCCGATCTGATCGCGGCCGTACGGGTGGTGGCGGCGGGCGAGGCGCTGCTCGCCCCGTCCGTGACCCGGCGGCTCATCGCCGACTTCGCCGCATCCCGGCCCGCCCCGCGCCGGGACACCACGGCGCTGCGCCTGAACGGACTCACCCCGCGCGAGACGGAGGTTCTGGAGCTGATCGCCCGGGGCCTGTCGAACCAGGAGATCGCGGACCACCTCGTCCTCGCCGAACAGACGGTGAAGACCCACATCGGCCGGGTCCTCGCCAAGCTGGACCTGCGCGACCGGGCACAGGCGGTGGTCTTCGCGTACGAGTCGGGGCTCGTGACCCCCGGCACGTCCTGAGCCCGCAGCGCCGCCCTCCCGCCACCCCCCGGGGGAAAACCCCACCATCTAGCGGGTGTTGGCTGCTCCTCCACCCCCTACCCCGGTATCCACCGAGGGTTGGCTCCCCGGTGTGACGTGCCGTCACCCGTCGTCTTCCTACCTTCCTCTCGCCGACGAACGAGTGAGAACCGGAGAGGGAGGGCGACCCCATGCGCCGCTTTGCGAGGACCCTGACCACCGTGGCCCTGGTGGCCACCGCGATCGCGGGGACGGCCGGTTGGGCGTCCGGGGACGCACAGGAGGCCGTCACCGGTGCGCCGGTCGGGACGGTGGGGTGGCGGGCTGCGGGGTTGCCGGACCCCGAGCGGATGAGCCCGGACGGGATCGCGCGGTTCTTCGCGGGACTCGACCCCGTAAGACAGGAAGAGCTGGCCCGCACCCACCCCGGGGTCGTCGGAAACCTCGACGGGGCTCCGCTGGAGCTGCGGTACGCGGCCAACGCCCGTTCCACGCGCGGGGAGTTCGGCGGGGCGCGGGTCCTGGCACACGATCCGCGCGGCCGGGGGCAGGTCGCCCTGGTGTACGGGGACCTGGCGCGGGCCGCGCACGTGGCGGTGATCGTGCCCGGCTCCGACATCGACGCCGACCACGTCCGGCCGCTCGCGGACATGGCGACCGCCCTTCGCCGGGCGACCGGCGGGCGTACGGCGGTCGTCGCCTGGGCCGGGTACACCACCCCCGTCGGCGTCGGCCTGGACGCGGCCACCGGCCGGCTCGCCGAGGCCGGAGCGGACCGGCTCACCCGCTTCGTCGACGGCCTCGGGGCCGTCGGCGCGGCCGAGCCGTCCCTGTTCTGCCACAGCTACGGCTCCGTGGTCTGCGGCCTCGCCGCCCACGACCTGAAGGCCAAGGACCTGGTGGTCCTCGGCTCCCCCGGAATGCGCGCCGAGAACGTGGACGCGCTCGGCACCTCCGCCCGCGTCTGGGCCGCGAAGGACCCCACCGACTGGATCGACCGGGTCCCGAACGTCGAGTTCGCGGGCCTCGGGCACGGCGCCGACCCGGCCGACCCGGCCTTCGGCGCCCGCCGGATCCCGGCCGAGGACGCCACCGGCCACGGCGGCTACTTCGCGCCCGGCACCGCCTCGCTCCGTACGTTCGCCGCGATCGCCGAGGGGGACGTCCGATGAACAGGCTCATCGAGAAGATCGAAGCGGGCACCCCCACCCACCGCGACCGGGCGATCGACGGGCTGCGCGCCCTGGCCCTGCTCGCCGTGCCCACCGGGCACTGGCTGCTCGGCGGCTTCACGCTCTCCTCCGACGGCGCCCTCCACAACGCGAGCCCGCTGGGCGCCTTCGCCGGTCTCGCCCCGGTCAGCTGGGTCCTCCAGATGCTCGGCATCTTCTTCCTCGTCGGCGGTTACGCCTCGGTCCTGTCGTACCGGCGGAGGAAGGGCTCCACGGGTGAGTGGCTGAAAGGGCGTCTCGCCCGGCTCGGCAGGCCCGTCCTCGGGGTCACGGCCGTGTGGGCGGCGCTCCTGCCGGCGCTCCACTTCGGCCTCGGGGTGCCGGTGGACACCCTGCGGACGGCGTCCACGCTGGTGATCCAGCCGCTCTGGTTCGTCGGTGTGTACACCGTCGTCACCGCGCTCACCCCGTTGTGCGTCCGGGCGGCCCGCCGCCTCGGGGTGTGGGCCGCGGCTCCGCTGCTCGGCTCGGTCGCCGTCGTCGACCTCCTGCGGTACGGGCCGTACGCCGACGCCGTGCCGTCCTGGCTGAGCCTCCTGAACATCCTGCCCGGCTGGCTCTTCGCGTATCAGCTCGGCGTCTCCTGGGGCGAGGGCCGGGTCACCCGGCGGCACGCGTGGGGTCTGCTCGTCGGCGGGGCGGCCCTGTTCGCCACCCTGCTGCTGGTCTTCGGCTACCCGGCGTCGATGGTCGGCGTCCCCGGCGAGGCCCGCACCAACTCGCACCCGCCGTCGCTGCTCGTCCTCGCCCTCGCCGCCGCGCAGAGCGGAGCGGCGGTCCTGCTCCGGGACCGGATCGGCCGACTGCTGAGGCGGCCCGCGCTGTGGGCCCCGGTCGTGGTGGTCAACCTGTCCGCGATGACGCTCCTGTGCTGGCACCAGACGGCGATGCTCACCGCCGCGATCCCCGCCGCGTTCCTCGGGGAGGTCCCGGGCCTGGTCGGCGCGCCGGACTCGGTCGGCTGGATCCTCGCCCGGCTGGCGTGGATGCCGGTCTTCGCCGCCCTGCTCGTCCTGATCGGCCGGTACGCCCGGTCCTTCGAGTCCCCCTGGACGACCACCGGCCCGGCCCGCCGCACCCTGGCGGGACTGCTCGCGGCGGGCTTCGCGGTGTTCGCGCTGGGGCTGGGTTAGGAGGGCGGACGGGGCGGGGGCGTGCGCCCCGCCCGGACCGGACGGGGGCGCGTGCGTCCCGCGACGGGTCCGGACGAGAAGGCGTGCGTATGCCGTGGCGGTCAGGCGGTGGGCGCCCAGGCGTCGAAGGCGGCCACGCACCGCTCCACGAGGGCGGCCGGGGATCCCACGGAAGCGCCCGCGCCCGCCGAGAGGGACAGGGCGAAGCCCGCCGAGCCGCCCACCGTGACCTCGCAGGCCAGCTCGGCCAGGGGCGCCGGCGTGCCGGCCGGCGGCGGTACCGACAGCACCAGTTCGCAGGAGTGGGCTCGCTGCGACAGTGCGGACAGGTGGCTCTCCATCGCCGTGACCAGGGGTTGCGCGCTGTCCTCCAGGCGACCGGGGCTCAGGCGGAAGACCTCGTCCAGGACGGTCACGCCGATCCCCCGGAGGGTGGTGGCGCGCAACCGGAGCCTTCGGGCGTCGAACACCTCGTGGGTGTGCAGGACGTAGACGGCGACCAGTGCCGCCCGGACGCCGCCGGCCAGGTCGGCCCGTGTCGCGTCCAGCGGCCACTGCCACGACCGCGCTCGCAGGCGTACGGGGCGCAGGCCCTCGGTCAGCGCGGTCAGCCCGGCCCGCACGCTGTCGCCGAGGAGCCAGGCGCCCCCGACGTCCAGGGAGAACAGCCGGCCCTCCTCGTCCACGGCGAGTGTCGCGTCGGCGTCGGTGCGGCCCAGGGGGAAGAGGCGGGTGCCGAGCGTTCCGGCGAGCCGGTGCAGGGAAGGGCCCGAGTAGCGGGCCTCCCGGGGGTCGACGACGCAACCGGTCGCCGCGACCTCACGGCCGCCGTGGGCGGCGGGCTCCAGGCGCAGCCCGTGGAACTCCCGGGCCGCGCGCTCGGCGGCGGGAAAGAGCGCCCAGGGGCCCAGGCCGGCGGTGGTGAGGAGCGCGAGCATCGCGGCGTCACCGGCGTCCCGGCCCTCCGGCGGGCCGGCCGGGGCGGCCGGGGCGGCCGGGGCGGGCACCTTGACGGACGGGGGCCGGTGGTCGGGCGTCACGCCGGACCCGGACACGGACGCGTGATCAGAGGTCCCGGCACGCCCGGCGTCGCGGTCAAGCACCCCGGCGGGCTCAGCTTCGCGGTCGGGCGTCACGCCGGACCCGGACACGGACGCGTGATCAGAGGTCGCGCCGCGCTCGGCGTCACGGTCGGGCGCCCCCGCGCGCTCGGTCAGGTGGTCAGGGGTCATGGCGGCGGTCAGGCGCCCTGGACGACGGTGATGCCCAGCGCCTCGACGAGGGCGGTGCAGCTTCGGCAGAGACGGGCCGGTGTGCCGTGCTCGGGGTCGCCCTGGGGCCGGATCTTCCGGGAGACGAGGGCCGCGTTCGCGAAGTGCGGCAGGGCGTCGGGGAGCGTGGTCGTCCCGCCGTCCGCGCGCTGCGCGTCGAGGGCGTACAGCTGGTCGGAGACGAGCGCGGATTCGGCGCAGTGGCCGAGGAACGGTTCGCGCAGGCGCGTCGGGAGCGCGTCGAAGAACTCCTGGACGGAGGGATGGAGGCGCGGCTCGCCCTCGCCGGTCAGGTTGGTCTGGGTGGTGATCGTCCCCTGGACCAGCAGGGAGGCGGCCGTGCCGGGGATGACGTCAGACAAAGTACTGCCCCGCTTCCTGCTGGGGGCCGCGGAGCAGGCAGCTGATGGCCTCGTGGGTGTTCGCTCCGAGGAAATAGGGACCGGTGTGGTGCATGAGGAAGAAGCGCCCGGTGTCGTCGATGAGGATCATCGCGCCGTCGAACTCCTCGTATCCGACCGGGAACAGTCTCCGGCCCAGGTTCTCGGCGAGCTCGGCCACGTCCTCGCCGCTCTCCTCGTAGATCCAGTGCGGGGTGAAGCCGACGGCGTCCGGCGGGTCCCCCGGAACGACCAGGCGCAGCCCGCCGAACTCGCGCACGAAGTCCTCGGCCGCCCCGAAGGGTTCGACGGGGTGCCCCTCCTCGGCGAAGCGTTCCGTCACGACCCGCAGGAGTCCGGGCAGCTCCGCGCCGATGTCGCGTCCGCGGGACCAACCCGCCTCGGTCAGGGCGGCCTCGACCTGCTCCGCTGTCATTCTCGGCATGCCTTGCTCTCTCTCAGTGGTGCGCGATGACGCCGGCCAGCGGCAGCATCTTCGAACAGGACCGGCACGGCGGCTTGTAGTCGCCGTGGAACAGCTGGCCCTCACCGGGTCGCAGGTCCCCGATCTGCACGGAGTACACGAGCGACCCCTTCATGGCCTGCTGGACGTCGTCGCCGGAGACTATTTTGGTCCCGTCGGGGTCCAGCTGGTGCAGCCGGTCCGACACCAGCGCGACCTCCGCGCATTTCCCGTGGCCGTTGCCCGGGTTCTGGTCGGCCGCCTTCAGGTCCCTCTCCACCTGGTCCAGGATCTGTTTCAGGGCCGGGTGGGTGGACATCTGGGAGTCGCCGAGGCCGGTGTTGCTCGTGTGGGAGGACAGGACGCCGTCGTGGAGGAGCGTCCCGGCGCAGGCGGTCTTCAGCCGGTGCTTGCCCTCCGGGTAGGGGTTGCTGGGCGGCTGGTTCTTGGCGTCGTTCGCCAGCTTGTCGGCCTCGTCGACGAGCAGCTTCCGCTGCTCCTCCGGACTGAGGTGCTTGACGTCCAGCGCGTCCCTGCGGTGGTTCTTCATGCCCTTTCCGGTCTGGCCGTGCCAGCCGGGCTGGGGGGTGAGGGGGTTGCCGCGGGGCCCGTTGCCGGATCCGCCGTTGTTGTTGCCGCCACCGGTCGGGGGCTTTCCGCCGCCCGTGCCTGTCGGCGGCTTGCCGCCGGTTCCGCCCGCGCCGCCCCTGCCGTCGCCCGCGTCGTCCTTGCGCTGGCGGGCGAGGCGCGCGCGGATGTCGTCGTCGTTGTTCTTGTGGGTGGTCGAGATCTGCTTGACGGCCTTGGGCAGGGTCTCGCCGATGTGGTCGCCAATGGTCTTGGCGGACTTCGTCAGCGCGCCCATGGCCTTCTCGATGACCGGATCCAGGGCGTCGGCGATGTCGTCCCTGCCCTTGTTGCGGCCCTGGGCCGTCTTCGCCTTGGTCAGCTTGCCGGAGGTCTTGCCGTGGATGCCGACGCTCACGCCGTTCAGCCGGGTACTGGCCTGATCGTGCTCGTCGTGTTCGATGTGGAAGCCCTTGCCCTTGCCCCCGCTGCCGCTACCGCTACCGCCGGCGGAGGCGAGGTTCAGGCCGTCCTTGGCGCTCTGCACGCCCCCGTCGAAGCCGTCCTTGCCGGCCTGCTTCGTCTGGTCGAGGTTCACACCGTCCTGCACGCCCAGGGCGTCCATGCCCACCTGGACGACGAGGTCGGCCGCCATGCCCTCAAGGGCGGCGACGGCCGGCTCGGTCATGACCGAGACGATGTGCCCGACCGCCTCCTGCATGGCGTTCGTGATGAGCTTCAGCAGCTGCTTCTTGGTGAGCGCGATCGCCCCCGCGCCGAGCAGTGCGGACAGGCCACCCGTCACCGGGATCAGCGCCATGGCGAGTCCGGTCTGGCCGGCCAGGATCCCGAGCTCGGCGACCGCCTTCCACTTCATGGCCTCGATCGCGCCTGCCGCCATGTCCAGGGCACCGGCGATGGTCCGGGCCGCGGATACCGTGTCCTTGAGGTGTTTGCCCTTGACCTTGACCCAGTGCGCGTTCAGCGCGTCGATCGCCTCGCCGTGCCCGGACGACAGCAGGCGCTCCATCTGGTTGTTGGCGAGCTGGCCGTCGTCGGCGAGGTCGTCCGCGAACTCCCGGAGGGCGTCCGCCATCTCCCGGTAGGCGTCCTCGTCGACGTTCGGCCAGTTCACCCCCACCAGGTCCAGCAGCGTGTCCGCCCAGTCCGGCACCGTGACAGCCATGGTCTGAAATCCCCCCGTGCGCAAAGGCGTTCGCATGACGAAAGCGACAACACTGTGTCATGGGAGGCGGGGGGCGATCAACGCGTCATCCCCTTCCCGCGCGCACGGGAAGGGGACTTCTTCGCACATTACCTACTGCACATGCCCGTTACCCCGCAGCCGTCACGAAGTACCCGGCGCAGGTGTCCCGGACGCGTCTGTGACCTCGCGCGACACCGACGTGAACCGCATGTCCGGGTAGCGGTCGCCCGTCACCAGGCTCGCGATCGGTTCCAGTGCGGCGAGTTCGGACTCCGTGAGGGTGATGCGGGTGGCGGCCGCGTTCTCCTCCAGGCGGGAGCGCTTGCGCGTGCCCGGGATCGGGACGACCGTCAGGCCGTGCACGGAGGCCCGGTGGTGGACCCAGGCCAGGGCGATCTGCGCCGGGGTCGCGCCGTGCGCCGCGGCGATCCTGCGGACCGGGTCGAGCAGGGCGGCGTTCCGCTCGGCGTTCTCGCCGGTGAACCGCGGCTGGTACCGGCGGAAGTCGCCGCCCTCCAGGTCCTTGGCGGCGTCCGCGAACGACCCGGTCAGAAAGCCGCGGCCGAGCGGGGAGTACGGCACGAAGGTGACGCCGAGTTCGGCGGCGGCGCCGACGGCGCTGCGCTCCACGTCCCGGGAGAAGAGCGACCACTCCGACTGGAGGGCGGCGATCGGATGCACGGCGTGGGCCTCGCGGAGTTCCGGTCCCGTGACCTCGCTGAGGCCGAGGTGGCGGACCTTGCCCTCCTTGACGAGTTCGGCCATCGCGCCGACGGACTCGGCGAAGGGGACCTGCGGGTCGCGGCGGTGCATGTAGTAGAGGTCGATGGTCTCGACGCCGAGGCGGCGCAGGCTGTCCTCCGCGGCCTTCCTGATGTAGGCGGGGTCGTTGCGGACGGCCCGGTGGGCCGGGTCGTCGGCGCGCCGCTCGATGGCGAACTTGGTCGCGAGGACGACCTCGTCGCGGCGGGCGGCGAGGAAGGGGGCGAGGAACTCCTCGTTGGCTCCGCTGCCGTAGATGTCGGCGGTGTCGATCAGGGTGACGCCGGCCTCCAGGGCCGCGTCGAGGGTGTCGCGGGCGGCGGCCTCGTCGGTCTCGCCGTAGAACTCGCTGATGCCCATGGCCCCGAAGCCCTGGACGCCGATCTCGGGTCCGTCCTGGCCGCCGAGACGTACGGTGTCGATCCTGGTCGCGCTGGTCATGAAGATGTGCCTCCGCAGGGGGTGCCGTAATGGCTGATCTTGATGTCGAGCACGGCGAGCGTGTCCTGGAGCTCGGTGATCCGGGAGAGCACGTCCCGCCTGGTGGTCTCCAGGAGCTCCCGTCGCGCGTCCCGGGTGTGGTCGCCCTCGCGGACCAGTTCGGCGTACCGCACCATGTCGGCGACCGGCATCCCGGTCAGCCGCAGTTTGCCGACGAAGCCCAGCCAGCCCAGGTCCTGTTCGGTGAAGCGGCGCTGGCCCGTGTGCGAGCGGTCGACGTGCGGCATCAGGCCGATCCGCTCGTACCAGCGCAGGGTGTGCGCCGAGAGGCCGGTCAGTGCGGCGACCTCGCTGATGGTGTAGTGGGTCCGGGCCGCTCCCGGGTTCACGCTCGTGCTCGTGCTCGCCATCACGCTCATGACCCCCACGCTAAAACGTTGGAGTGCACTCGAAGCAAGTAGGCTCGGCCGCATGCAGAGCAGCGTGCCGAGCCTGGCGTCGATCGAGAACTGGCCCGTCCCCACCGCGGCGGCCGCCGTCGTCCGCGCGGACGGCACCCTGGCCGGGTCCCACGGCCCCACCGGGCGGCGGTTCCCGCTCGCCTCGGTCACCAAGCCGCTCGCGGCGTACGCCGTCCTCGTCGCGTACGAGGAGGGGGCGATCGACCTCGACGAGCCCGCCGGGCCCGAGGGCGCGACCGTCCGCCATCTCCTCGCCCACACCTCGGGGCTCGCCTTCGACGAGAGCCGGGTCATGGCCGCGCCCGGCACCCGCCGGATCTACTCGAACACGGGCTTCGAGGCGCTCGGCGACCATGTCGCCAAGTCGACCGACATCCCTTTCGCCGAGTACCTGCGCCAGGCGGTCCTGGAGCCGCTCGGCATGGCCTCCACGTCCCTGGAGGGCTCGCCCGCCAAGGACGGTGTGTCGACCGTGGACGACCTGGTGCGGTTCGCCGCCGAGGTGCAGGCGCCGAGGCTGCTCGACCCGCGTACCGTCCTGGACGCGATGAGTGTCACGTACCCCGGTCTGACCGGCATCCTGCCCGGTTACGGGCACCAGAGGCCGAACGACTGGGGCCTCGGCTTCGAGATCCGCGACGGCAAGTCCCCGCACTGGACGGGCGCCACCTCCTCGCCGCGCACCTTCGGGCACTTCGGGCAGTCCGGCACGTTCCTGTGGATCGACCCGGACGCGCGGGCCGCCTGCGTGGCGCTCACCGACCGGCCCTTCGGGACGTGGGCGATCGAGGCCTGGCCGCCGTTCACGGACGCGGTGCTCGCGGAGCTGCGGGCGGCTTGAGCTGCACGTGCCGGGGACTTGAGCGGGACCTGCGGGGGGCCTGAGCTGCACGTGCCGGGGTTTGAGCGGCGGGTTCGTCGCCCGGGCCCCGTTCGTCAGTCGTCGCAGCGGGTGTTCGGCAGGGTGCCGTCCGCGCCGGCGACGGACACCTCGACCGCGCCGGCCGGGTGCGCCGCGTACGCCGCCGTGCACACCAGCTGGCGGACGGCCGTGTCGGAGAGGCTCCGGACGGGGAACGGGGCCCGCAGCCGGAGCGCCAGGCGCCCTTCCGTCACGGTCCCCTTCGCGCCGGTCCCGATCGCCTCGACCCGCGGCGCCTGCCCGCTCGTCGGCAGGGCGCTGGTGATGCCGACGTCTGCCTCGGCGGGCCCGGGGCCCGCGACGAGGGCGGCGAGGACCTTGTCGGTGGGCAGGCCCCGGACGGTCAGGGCGTCGGCGGCGACCTCGTACCCCGGGCCGAACCCCTCGTAGGGGACGGCGGCGTCGTCGGGGTCGTCCGGCGTGGGGGTGGGCTCGGGGCCCGTGGGGCCGGCCTCGCGGACCACCGGCATCGGCAGGCCGTCGGGGCCGAGGAAGAAGAGCACCATCCGCTCCTCGGGGATCGGCGCGACGACGACGGTCGCGGCCTCGCCCGCTTCGACGACGTCGCTCTCCTGTATGCCGCAGCCGGCGAGCGCCGCCAGGCCGCCGACCGCCACCACGGACGCCAGGGCCGAGCCCACCGGCCGGCGCTTCACCGGGGCATCCGTACGGTGAAGACCGCCCCGCCCCCGGGGTGGTCGGCGGCCGTGACGGTGCCTCCGTGCAGCCGGACGTTCTCCAGGGTGATCGCGAGCCCCAGGCCGCTGCCCGCCGAGCGGGTCCGGGCCTGGTCCGCCTTGTAGAAACGGTCGAAGACGTGCGGCAGGACGTCCGGGGGGATGCCGGGGCCCCGGTCGGCGACCTCCGTCACCAGCTCGTCCCCCTCCGCGTACAGCCGGACCGTCACCGGGGCGGCACCGTGCCGCAGCGCGTTGCCGACGAGGTTGGCGACGACGACGTCGAAGCGGCGCGGGTCGAGCCTGGCCCTGATGCCCTCGGTGAGGTACGGGACGACCTGCCGCGGATCGGTCCAGTGCCGGTGCTGGAGGGTCTTGCGGACACAGTCGGCGGCGTCGACCTCGTCCGTGTGGAGCTCGGCGGCCCGCGCGTCGAACCGGGAGATCTCCATGAGGTCCTCGACGAGCACGGCGAGCTTCCCGGTCTCGGCACTGATCAGACGGACCGCGCGGGCGGTGTCGCTGTCGAGGCTCCCGGCGTCCTCGTCGAGGACCTCGGTGACGGCGAGCATCCCGGCGAGCGGGGTGCGCAGTTCGTGCGAGACGTCGGAGGCGAAACGGCGGGCGCGGGCCTCGGCGTCGCGGAGTTCCGCGACGGAACGTTCCAGCTCGGCGGCGGACTCGTTGAACGTCCTTGCGAGGTCGGAGAGTTCGTCGCTGCCCTTGGCGTGGATACGGGTGTCGAGGCGGCCGCGCCCCATGCTGTGGGCCGCGTGGCGCAGCTCCCGTACGGGGCGGAGCACACCGCGCGCGGCGATCAGCGCGGGGATCAGGGCGACGGCGAGGGCGGGGAGGGCGCCGTCGCGGGCGGCGGCGACCATGGCCTCGATGTTCGCCTCCTCCTCCGTGAGGTCCAGGACCGCGTAGACGACGAGGCCGGTGCGCTGGGGCGGGCCCGCGGGTGACCGGGCGTGGAAGACGGCGGGCACGGCGATGGTGAGGTACGGGGTGCCACCCTTGACGACCCGCTGGAAGCTGCCGTGCGGGGTGGTCTGGTCGGTGGCACGGTCCCGCAGCTCCTGGGTGATGACGGAGGAGGTCGGCCGGTCGGTGGACGAGACACGGAGGGTGCCGTACTCGGCGTAGACGCGCCAGGGGCGGGGCTTGCCCTGGCGGGCGATGTGGAGGAGCGCGGTCCGCAGCTGTTCCGCCTCGACGGGCAGCGCGACGGACAGGTTGTCGACCTGCTCGCGGAACGCCGAGACGGCGGTGTCCTGGGTCTGCTCCAGGACGGCGGTGCGGGCGGCCCGGTAGGTGAGGGCGGCGGTGGTGCCGCAGCCGACGGCGGCGACGAGCAGGAACGCGAGGACGAGACGGGTGCGCAGCCCGAAGGGGTGGGGGCGGAGGCGGGGCGCGCGTGCCTTCCGTCGCGGGGCCCGGCCGGACTCGTCCCGGTCCGTGTCCTGAGCCCCGTGCCCGGTGTCCGGCTCCGGGCGCAGACAGGCCTTCACAGGGGTCCGAAGCGGTAGCCGAAGCCGCGCAGGGTCTGGATGTAGCGGGGCTCGCCCGGGGTGTCCTCGATCTTGTTCCGCAGGCGCCGGACGCAGGCGTCGACCAGGCGGGCGTCGCCGTGGTAGCTGTGCTCCCAGACGTGTTCGAGGAGCTGCTGACGGCTGAAGACCTGATCGGGCGCGGCCGTCAGGTGCAGCAGCAGCTTCAGCTCGGAGGGGGCGAGGGCGATGCGCTCGCCCGCCTTGGCGACGGTGAGTCCGGCGCGGTCGATGGACAGTTCGCCGTGGGACTCGACGGCCGGCCTGTTGCCGGCCGGTGGTTCCTCGATGCGGCGCAGGACGGCTCGTATGCGGGCCTCGATGACCTCGGTACGGGCGGGCTTGACGATGTAGTCGTCGGCGCCGGCCTCCAGGCCGATGACGACGTCGAAGTCGTCGCCGCGGGCGGTCAGCATGATGATCGGCAGCTGGCTGCTCTCGCGGACGCGGCGGCAGACCTGGACGCCGTTCATTCCGGGCAGCATCAGGTCGAGCAGCAGCAGATCGGGCCGGAACTCGGCGAGCGCGTCGAGCCCGGCCTCCCCGGTGGGCGCGGTGCGCACCTCGTGCCCGCGGCGGCGGAGGCCGAGCTCGACGCCTTCGCGGACGGAGGGGTCGTCTTCTATGAGGAGCACGCGGGGCATCTGTGGAGTATCCCAAGGTGGACGGGGTGGAACGTGACGGGGGCGGGCGCCCGCGTCAGCGGCGGTGGAGGCGGGTCGTGCCGGACCTCAGGAGCGTCTGGAGTTCGGTGAGCCGGAGGGGGTGGGCCAGGGTCGCGAAGGCCGTCAGGATCGTCAGCGCGCCCGCCAGCCCGGCCGGCACCGCCCCCGCCGGGCCGGTGAGGTCGGTGACGAGGAACCCGTATCCGGCGGCGGGCACGGCCGCGGCGAGGAGCCGTACGAGCGCGGGTCCGGCGCCGCCGCCGGACGGGGTCCCGCCGAGCCGGCGCCGCAGGACGTACGCCGTGAGCCCCCAGCCGGCCCACAGGGCGAGCGAGTACCCGGCCGCCATGCCGACGACGGCCCAGCGGGTCGGCAGGTACTGGTGGGCGGCGAACGACAGCGCCGCGTTCAGTCCGGCGATCACGAGGTTGAGCAGGAACGGGGTGCGGGTGTCGCGCAGGGCGTAGAAGGCGCGGGTGCACACGTACTGTCCGGACAGGGCGACCAGGCCGGGCGCGAAGGCCATCAGGATCCAGGACATCGCGCGGATGTCGTCTCCGGTGGTCGCCCCGTACCGGAAGACCACCGTCATCAGTGGTACGGCGAGCGCGAGGAGGGCGCAGGCCGCGGGGACGACCGCCGCCGAGCTGGTCCGCAGCGCGTACGAGACGTCCCGCCGGACCGCCGCGAGGTCGCCGTCGGCGGCCGCGCCGCTCATCCGGGGCAGCAGCGCGGTGACGAGGGAGACGGTGATGATGCCGTGCGGGACGGTCCACAGGAGGTAGGCGTTGTTGTACGCGGCGAGGCCTCCGCCGCTGACGGACTCGCCCGCCGAGGTGGCGAGCAGGGTGGTCACCCAGTACGCGGCCTGGTTGGTGAGGACGAGCAGCACCAGCCAGCCGGCCGAGCGCAGCGGCTCGCCGAGACCGCTGCCGCGCCAGTCGAGGCGGGGCCGCCAGCGGAAGCCGGCGGCGCGCAGCGAGGGCACGAGGGCGAGGGCCTGGAGCGCGATGCCGGCGGTGGTGCCCCAGCCGAGGAGCGCGGCCTCGCCGGGGCTGAGGGTCCCGCCGTCGCTCAGCACGAGGAAGAGGGCGAAGACGGCGACGACGACCACGTTGTTGAGGACGGGCGTCCACATCATGGCGCCGAACCGGCCGCGGGCGTTGAGGACCTGGCCGAGGAGGGTGAAGAGCCCGAGGAAGAGGATCTGCGGCAGGCACGCGCGCGCGAAGGCGACCGTCATCTCCCTCTGCGCGCCGGCGTAGTCGGTGTACGTGTCGACGATCAGGGGCGAGGCGAGGACCGCCCCGGCCGTGATCACGGTCAGGGCCAGCGCGCAGAGGGTGAGGAGCCGGTCGGTGTAGGCGACTCCGCCGTCCTCGTGTTCCTTGGCGGCCTTGACCAGTTCGGGGACGAAGACCGCGTTGAGGGCGCCGCCGAGGAGCAGCATGTAGACGATGGTGGGGACGGAGTTGCCGACCGCGTAGCCGTCGGCGACGTAGCCCGCGCCGAGGGCGGCCGCGACGGCGGCCGCGCGGACGAAGCCGGTGGCGCGGGAGACGAGCGAACCGGCGGCCATGAGCGCACCGCTGCGGAGGGCGGACGGCGTGGCCTTCGCCCGGGGGCGTTCGGCGGTGAGCGTGGCCGTCATCGGCGGGCCAGGTACGCCTGGAAGGCGCGGTACAGCGCGTGGTTGGTCGTGCCTCGCATCGGTGTCTCCCACTCCCCCAGCGTCTCGACGACCTGGCCGCCGGTGCCGAGCTTCCAGCGGAGGAGCCCGTGGGCGCGGTCGTCCGGATCGAGGGTGGAGGGTACCCCGCGCAGGTCGTAGACGGCGGCGCCGAGGGCGTGCGCGTCGAGCAGCATGCGCCATTGGAGGGCGTTGGAGGGGCGCACCTCGCGGCGGTGGTCTGCGGACGCGCCGGTCTGGTACCAGACGCGTCCGCCGACGGTGACCATGGTGTGGGCGGCGAGGATCTCGCCCTCGTGGCGGGCCAGGTAGAGCTTCATGCGGCCGGGCTGTTCGGCGTTGAGGACGGCGTACTGGCGCTCGTAGTACGCGAGGGAGCGGCCGAGCCGGAAGCCGTCGCGTTCCTCGGTGACGCGGAGCAGCCGGTAGAACTCGGGCAGGTCGGCGGCCGATCCGAGGGTGACCTCGACGCCGGACCTGCGGGCCTTGCGGACGTTGCGCCGCCACTCCTGGTTGAGGCCGCTCCACAGGTCGTCGGGGGTGCGTCCGGTGAGGGGGACCTGGAAGACGTGCCGGGGCTGGGCGTCGGCGCCGTCCTCGGACTCGCCGCCGCAGCGGCGCCAGCCGCGTGCCCGCAGGCGTTCGGCGACGACGGTGCCGAGCGGGTCGACCTCGTCGGCGAGGACGTCGGCGAGTCGGCGGCGGGGCCCGGTGCCGGCCTTGACGGTGGCGGCGGTCCACCGCCGGTGGGCCGGCCCGGGGCCGATGCGTACGGCGAAGGCGCCCGAGGCGCGCAGATGCCCGAGCAGCGGGTCGAGCCAGCCGTCGACGTCGGGGTCGGACCAGTCGGCGACGGGCCCTTCGGGAAGGTAGGCGAAGTACTTGCGGGTGCCGGGGAAGGGCCGGAGCAGCACCAGGGCGACTCCGTTCAGCTCACCGGACTCGGGTCCCCAGCCGATGAGTTGGTGACTCCAGCCGTCCTTCACCTGTGCCCAGGAGGGGACTTGGAGGAAGCTGGGTCCGTCGGCGCCGGAGCGGGTGGCGAGGAAGGCACGGTAGGCCTCGGGTGTCACGGGGCCGAGCCGCAGGGCGCGGTGGTCGGCGGGTGCGGCCGTCACGAGCAGCGCTGACACAACGGGAGCCTCCTTGTTCCGCCCCTCGGTGGTGGGGCGCACAGCAGGCTCACAGCCGGATTCGACGGAAGCGCGCGGTCAATGTGACCGGACCATGACCGTTCCGTCGCAGCCCTCGTCACAGGGGCTCCGCACGGCCGTCTCGGGCCGTCTCCGCCCTACAGTCCGGAACATCCCACTCGCTCCTCTCTCCTGCGGAGGTCCTCCGTGCCGCGCACCCACACCCGCATACGCACCCCCCGTCCCCTTTTCGCCGCAGTGGCGCTGAGCGTCTCCCTCACGGCCTGTTCGGCGCAGGCGGCGGACGGCACCCCACGGGCGGGTGGCCCCGCGTCAGCCGCTCCCCCGGCGAAGGTGACCGTCGTGGACCCGGCGGCCGGCCGGCCGGTGACGGTGACCGCGTCGGGCGGCACGATCGCCGCGGTGAAGGTGGCCGACGCGGACGGCGGAGCGCTCACGGGCCGTACGGGCGCGGGCGGCACCCGCTGGGTCTCGGACCGCAGGGCGGCGCCCGGTTCCTCGTACACGGTGGAGGTGACCTCCCGTACGGCCGACGGCGAGGAGTCGACGACCCGGTCCTCCTTCACCACTCCGGAGCCGGAGCGGGTCAACAAGCTGACCCTGGCGCCGGGCAGGAACAGCACGGTGGGCATCGGGCATCCGCTGTCGATCGTCTTCGACCTGCCGGTGACGCGGAAGGCGGACGTGGAACGGCAGTTGAAGGTGACGACGTCGAACGCCACCGAGGGGTCCTGGGGCTGGGTCAAGGACTACTCGGGCCGGGACCGGGCCGACTGGCGGCCCCGGGAGTACTGGAAGCCCGGCACGAAGGTCACCCTGGAGGCGGACCTGAACGGCACGGACTCGGGCGGCGGTTGGTTCGTACGGGACTACCGCACGGGCTTCACGATCGGCGCCGCGCAGATCGTGGGGGTCGACCTGGACCGGCACACGCTGACCCTGCGGCGGGACGGCCGCACCGTCCGTACGATCCCTGTCTCCGGGGGCACCCCGGGCGGCGACAAGCGGTCCTGGCGGGGCACGGCGGTCCTGATGGCGAAGGAGGGCACCATCAACATGAACTCGGAGACGGTGGGCCTCGGAGACGCGTACGACAAGGACGTCGACCACTCGATGCGGCTGACGTGGTCGGGGATGTACGCGCACGCGGCGCCGTGGAACGCGAAGTACTTCGGCAACGCCAACATGAGCTCCGGCTGCATCGGCATGAGCGACGCGGACGCGGCGTCCTTCTACGCCTCGGTGAACGTCGGTGACCCGTTCGAGATCACCGGCCGCGACACGAAGGGGGTCGTCGCCGAGGGGAACGGCTACGGGGCGTGGAACCTGAGCTGGGCGGACTGGCAGCGTAGGAGCGCGGTGCGCTGAGGTCCGCGCGGGGGGCTAGCGCGCCCCCATCTCCCAGAGCAGGACTTCGGCTTCCTCCGTCGCGGCCAGCCCGAGACCCCTGGCGTCGGTGAGCCTGGCCGCGTCGCCGGGGGCCAGGTCCTCGTGGCCGAGCCGTACCGTCCCCCGCACGACGTGGACGTAGACGTCACCCGCCTCCGGTACGGGGGTGGTGGCGCCCGCCCCCAGGCGGTGGACGTGCAGGACCGCGCCCGCAGCCGGCAGGGCGTACGCGCCGTCGAGGCCGCGGACCACCTCGTACGACGGCTCCCCGGCCGGTGACAGCGGCGCGAGCCACATCTGTACGAAGACCAGGGGCACGTCGGCGTCGTTGCGCTCGACGTGCCGGACGCCGTCGGCGGCGCTGAGCCGCTGGAGGTCGCCCGCGCGGACGACCGTGGTGTGGCCGGCCGTGTCGTGGTGGGTCAGTTCGCCCTCGACGACCCAGGTCACGATCTCGGTGTGGCTGTGCGGGTGCTCGTCGAAACCGGCGCCGGGCGCGAGCCGCTCCTCGTTGCAGGCGAGGAGGGCGCCGAAACGGAGGTTGTCCGGGTCGTAGTGCGGCCCGAAGGACAGGGCGTGCCGGGTCTCGATCCCGGCCGCGGGGTCGCCCCCGGGGTACCGCTCGGCGGCGCGCTGGATACGTGTCACGGGCCCCACGGTAGTGCCGCACCCGGAGGGGAACACGCCCCGACCCCGCACGCCGCCGTCCCGATAAGGCAGTCTTGTCCCGTGCCAGAACCCACGAACGTCCCTCACCCGCACACCGCGACCCTGAAGCGTCTCGAACAGTCCTCCGGGCGGCTCGCCGCCAACGCCATCGCCCGCATGGACGAGACGTTGCCGTGGTACCGGGCGATGCCGCCCGAGAACAGGTCGTGGATCGGTCTGGTCGCCCAGGCCGGTATCGCCGCGTTCACGGAGTGGTTCCGGCACCCCGAGACCCCGCAGGCGATCTCGACGGACGTCTTCGGCACGGCGCCCCGCGAGCTGACCCGGGCGATCACCCTGCGCCAGACCGTGGAGATGGTCCGCACCACGATCGAGGTCATGGAGTCGGCGATCGAGGAGGTCGCCGCCCCCGGCGACGAGTCGGTGCTCCGTGAGGCCCTTCTCGTCTACGCCCGGGAGATCGCGTTCGCGACGGCCCAGGTGTACGCGCAGGCCGCCGAGGCCCGGGGCGCCTGGGACGCGCGCCTCGAATCGCTCGTGGTGAACGCGGTCCTCTCCGGCGAGGCCGACCAGGGCGCCGTCTCCCGCGCGGCGGCCCTCGGCTGGAACTCCCCCGACCATGTGTGCGTGATCCTCGGCACGGCCCCCGACGGTGACAGCGAACTGACGGTGGAGGCGATCCGGCGGGCGGCCCGGCACGCCAAGCTCCAGGTCCTCACCGGTGTGCTCGGCGACCGTCTGGTCGTCATCGCGGGCGGCAACGACAACCCGCTGGCCGTGGCGAAGGCCCTGATCGGCCCGTACGCGGCGGGCCCGGTCGTCGCGGGCCCCGTCGTCCCCGACCTGCTCGCCGCGACCCGCTCCGCGCAGGCGGCGGCGGCCGGCCTCAAGGCGTGCACGGCCTGGCAGGACGCCCCCCGGCCCGTCCTCGCGGACGATCTGCTGCCGGAGCGCGCCATCGCCTCCGACCCTTCGGCGCGCGAGCAGTTGGTGGAGGAGATCTACAGACCGCTGGAGGAAGCGGGCTCGGCGCTCCTCGAAACTCTCAGTGTCTACCTGGAGCAGGCCAGCAGCCTGGAAGGCGCGGCCCGGATGCTCTTCGTCCACCCGAACACCGTGCGCTACCGGCTTCGACGTGTGACCGACGTCACCGGCTGGTCACCCTCCGATGTCCGCTCCGCGTTCACCCTGCGGATCGCGCTCATCCTGGGACGCTTGGCCGACGGAGATCCGCAGTCCTAGACTTTTGTCGAACACCAACAATTACCCCGACGGTTCTTCGTCCCTGTCCCCACGGGCGCTCGGAGCCGTCCCCAAGAGAGAGTGTGAGGGTGCTCGTACTCGTCGCTCCCGGCCAAGGCGCCCAGACGCCCGGCTTCCTGACCCCCTGGCTCGAACTCCCCGGTGCCGCCGACCGCGTCGCGGCCTGGTCCGACGCCATCGGGCTCGACCTCGCCCACTACGGCACGAAGGCGGACGCGGACGAGATCCGTGACACCGCCGTGGCACAGCCCCTCCTCGTCGCCGCCGGCCTGCTGTCCGCCGCCGCGCTCGGCGAGTGGTCGCCCGGCATCGTCGCCGGTCACAGCGTCGGCGAGTTCACCGCCGCCGCGTTCGCGGGTGTGCTCGACGACACCGCCGCGCTGCGTCTCGTACGGACCCGCGGACTCGCCATGGCCGAGGCCGCGGCGATCACCCCGACCGGTATGTCGGCGCTGCTCGGCGGCGACCCCGACGTGACCGTCGCGCACCTGGAGAAGCTGGGCCTGACCCCGGCCAACGTGAACGGCGCCGGCCAGATCGTGGCCGCCGGCACGCTGGAACAGCTGGCGGCCCTGGAGGGCGACATGCCCGACGGTGTCCGCCGGGTGGTCGCGCTGAAGGTCGCCGGCGCCTTCCACACCCACCACATGGCCCCGGCCGTGGCGAAGCTGGAGGCGGCGGCGAGTGAGCTGTCCCCGGCCGCGCCGACCACCCGTTACGTCTCCAACAAGGACGGCCGGGTCGTCAGCGACGGCGCCGAGATCGTGGCGCGTCTGGTCGGCCAGGTCGCCAACCCGGTCCGCTGGGACCTGTGCATGGAGACCTTCCAGGAGCTGGGCGCGACCGCGCTGATCGAGGTGTGCCCCGGCGGCACCCTCACCGGCATCGCCAAGCGGGCCCTGAAGGGCGTCGCCACGGTCGCTCTCAAGACTCCTGACGACCTCGACGCGGCCCGTACGCTCATCGCCGAGCACGCGGCCGTCTGACAAGGAGTGTCGAGAAGCATGTCGAAGATCAAGCCCAGCAAGGGCGCCCCGTACGCACGGATCCTCGGTGTGGGCGGCTACCGCCCCACCCGGGTCGTGCCGAACGAGGTGATCCTCGAGACGATCGACTCGTCCGACGAGTGGATCCGCTCGCGCTCCGGAATCGCCACCCGGCACTGGGCCTCGCCCGAGGAGACCGTCGCCGCCATGTCGGTGGAGGCCTCGGGCAAGGCCATCGCCGACGCCGGGATCGACCCGGACAAGATCGGCGCCGTGATCGTCTCCACGGTCTCGCACTTCAAGCAGACTCCGGCCGTCGCCACCGAGATCGCCGACAGGATCGGCGCCGGGAAGCCGGCCGCGTTCGACATCTCCGCCGGCTGCGCGGGCTTCGGCTACGGCCTGACCCTCGCCAAGGGCATGATCGTCGAGGGTTCCGCGGAGTACGTCCTGGTCATCGGTGTCGAGCGGCTCAGCGACCTGACGGACCTGGAGGACCGCGCGACGGCCTTCCTGTTCGGTGACGGCGCCGGCGCCGTGGTCGTCGGCCCCTCCGACGTACCGCACATCGGCCCGACCGTCTGGGGCTCCGAGGGCGACAAGTCCGAGACGATCAAGCAGACCGTCCCGTGGAACGAGTTCCACGTCGGCGACGTCTCCAAGCTGCCGCTCAACGAGCGTGGCGAGATCAAGTTCCCCGCCATCACGCAGGAGGGTCAGGCGGTCTTCCGCTGGGCCGTCTTCGAGATGGCGAAGGTCGCCCAGCAGGCGCTGGACGCCGCCGGCATCTCGGCGGACGACCTGGACGTCTTCATCCCGCACCAGGCGAACATGCGGATCATCGACTCGATGGTGAAGACGCTGAAGCTTCCGGAGCACGTCACGGTCGCCCGCGACGTCGAGACCACCGGCAACACGTCGGCGGCGTCGATTCCGCTCGCGATGGAACGACTCCTGGCGACCGGCCAGGCGAAGAGCGGCGACACGGCGCTCCTCATCGGCTTCGGGGCGGGTCTCGTCTTCGCCGCGACGGTCGTTACCCTCCCCTAGGCACTCCGGTTCTCCCGGAAGCCCGTACCCAAGCAATCACAAGAAGGAGCGCCACCATGGCCGCCACCCAGGACCAGATCGTCGAAGGCCTCGCCGAGATCGTCAACGAGATCGCCGGCATCCCGGTCGAGGACGTCCAGCTGGACAAGTCCTTCACCGACGACCTGGACGTCGACTCGCTGTCCATGGTCGAGGTCGTCGTCGCCGCCGAAGAGCGCTTCGACGTCAAGATTCCGGACGAGGACGTCAAGAACCTCAAGACGGTCGGCGACGCTGCCGACTACATCCTGAAGCACCAGGCCTGATTCGGCCCCAGCTGACTCGGTCCGCCACCCGGCGGTGGCGCCGTATTCCGACCATCACACACATGGAGAACGAATTCCTGTGAGCTCGACCAATCGCACCGTGGTCGTCACCGGTATCGGCGCAACGACACCGCTGGGTGGCGACTCCGCATCGACCTGGGAAGGTCTGATCGCGGGACGCTCCGGCGTCAAGCCCCTGGAGGGCGAGCGCTTCGCCGAACTGCCCGTCCAGATCGCCGCGACGGCCGCCGTCGACCCCGGCGACGTCCTTCCCCGCCCGCTCGCCCGCAAGCTGGACCGCTCGGCGCAGTTCGCCGTGATCGCGGCCCGTGAGGCGTGGGCCGACGCGGGCTACACCGCTCCGGCCGGCACGGTGACATCAGACGCTGACGCGTCGGGCTCAACGGTCGTTCCCGAGCGGCTCGGCTCCGTCATCGCCTCCGGCATCGGCGGTGTCACCACCCTGCTCGACCAGTACGACGTGCTGAAGGACAAGGGCGTCCGCCGCGTGTCCCCGCACACCGTGCCCATGCTCATGCCGAACAGCCCCTCCGCCAACGTGGGCCTCGAGGTGAACGCCCGAGCCGGTGTCCACACCCCGGTCTCCGCGTGCGCGTCGGGTGCCGAGGCGATCGGTTACGCCGTCGAGATGATCCGTACCGGCCGCGCCGACGTGGTCGTCGCCGGTGGTACCGAGGCCGCGATCCACCCGCTGCCGATCGCCGCCTTCGCCAACATGATGGCGATGTCCAAGAACAACGACGAGCCGACGAAGGCCTCGCGTCCCTACGACACCGGCCGTGACGGCTTCGTGCTCGGCGAGGGCGCGGGCGTCGTGATCCTGGAGTCCGAGGAGCACGCGAAGGCGCGCGGCGCGCGCATCTACTGCGAGGTCCTCGGCCAGGGCCTGTCGGCCGACAGCCACCACATCGCGCAGCCCGAGCCGACCGGCCGGGGCATCGCCGCCGCGATGCAGAACTTGCTGGACGCGACGGACCTCAAGCCGTCGGAGGTCGTCCACCTCAACGCGCACGCCACGTCGACGCCGCAGGGTGACGTCGCCGAGATCAAGGCGCTGCGGAAGGTCCTGGGCGACGACCTCGACCACGTCGCGATCTCCGCGACGAAGTCGATGACCGGCCACCTCCTCGGCGGCGCGGGCGGCATCGAGACCGTCGCGACGGTCCTGGCGCTCCACCACCGCCTGGCCCCGCCGACGATCAACATCGACGACCTGGACCCGGCCGTCGACGCGGACATCGTCCGCGACGAGCCCCGCGAACTCCCGCAGGGCACGATCGCCGCGATCAACAACAGCTTCGGCTTCGGCGGCCACAACGTGGTCCTGGCGTTCCGCACGGTGTGACGCCACCCGGCATCTGACGAAGGCCCACCCCCGGCTCGGGGGTGGGCCTTCTCGGTGGGTCAGCGCAGTGCGAAGGCGTGGGTGCCCCGGGCGTCCGCCTCGTCGACGGCGACGACGGCCGGGGACACGGAGACGATCGACGCCGAGGCCTTCGACTCGACGGGCACGTCCCGGACCCACCGCTGGGTTCCGGTACGGGGGTCGAGGGCGAGGAGCCGGGCCTTCTTGCCGCACTGCTCGACGACGAGGGTACGGGTGGCGTCGGCGTCGAGCGCCAGGGGCCCTCGCCGTCGGCGGCGGCTCCGGGTCCGCCGCCCCCGGGCTCACGGACGGGTCCGTGGCCCCCGGGCTCACGGACAGGTCCGTGCCGCCCAGCCGTACCGCGCGGACGGTGACCCCGAGGGCCGTGAGGACGAGGGCGCACACCAGCGCCGCCCAGCCCGTCGGCCAGGCTCCGCCGGCCACTCCCGCCCCCAGGAAGGCCGCCCCCGCCCCGAACGCGGCGCCCGCCGCAACCTCACGTGTCACGTCTCTCCCGCCCGGCGTGCCCCTGCCCGCCCGGTGCGGAATCTACAGCGCGCCGGTGAAGGCCCGTCAGACGACCTGGTGGAGCCAGCGGACGGGTGCGCCCTCGCCCGCGTACCGGAAGGGCTCCAGTTCGTCGTCCCAGGGCTTCCCGAGGAGTTTGGCGATCTCCGCCTCCAGCTGGGTCTCGCCCTGCGCGGAGCGCGCGAGGGCCGCCCGCAGCCGGTCCTCGGGGATCAGGATGTCGCCGTGCATGCCGGTGACGGCGTGGAAGATGCCCAGGTCGGGGGTGGCGCTGTAGCGCTCGCCCTCGGCGGTCGGGCAGGGTTCCGCGGTGACCTCGAAGCGGAGCATCTGCCAGCCGCGCAGCGCGGAGGCGAGTTCGGAGGCGGTGCCGGTGCGGCCCTGCCAGGAGAACTCGGCTCTCCAGGTGCCGGGGGACGCCGGCTGGCGGACCCAGTCGAGCTGGACCCTCGCACCGAGGACACCCGCGACCGCCCATTCGACGTGCGGGCACAGCGCGCGCGGGGCGGAGTGAACGTACAGGACTCCACGTGTCGTCACCGGGACCTCCAGTGTGGGACGAGGTTCGCCTTTCCCAGCGGCCTCAGTAAACATCATCAGAATCAAAACATCGCAAACCCTTAAAAAGGGGACAGCATGTGACGTGATGTAATTTACCGGAGCCGGTCGGCAAAGGCGCCTCTGGTTCGACGGGGGAAAAGCTACCGTGCCGCACCGGCGTCGGTGTGACGTACGGTCGGTCCGAGGCCGGGTGAACACCAAGCTTTCACTCGCCAGGACGCCGAAGGAGGGGCCGGGGATGCGTGGCCGACGCCGATTCCGTGGTGCCGTCGCCGCCGCGACGGCCGCTCTGCTGTGCGGGGGCGTACTGTCCGGCTGCACCTCGGGCGAGCCCGCGGCCGAGGAGGCGACCAGGGCGGCCACGACGCGGCCGACGCCGAAGCCGGCACCCGAACGAGAACCCCTGTGGGACGTCTCCCCCTCCTCCGTCGCAGCCGTCGGCGACTCCGTCACCCGGGCGTTCGACGCCTGCGACGTCCTCGCGGACTGTCCGGAGGTGTCCTGGGCGACCGGCACCGACACCACCGTGAACAGTCTGGCGCTGCGCCTTCTCGGCCCGGCGAAGGTGGCCACCCGCAGCTGGAACCTGGCGCGGACGGGCGCCCGGATGGCGGAGCTTCCGGCGCAGATGACCGCGGCGGCGGCCGAGAAGCCCGAGCTGGTGACGGTGATGATGGGCGCGAACGACGCCTGCCGGCCCACCCCGGATCTCATGACCCCGGTCGCCGACTTCCGCTTGTCCTTCGAGACGGCGCTCGCCCGGTTGCGCAAGGGCGCCCCGACGGCGCAGGTGTACGTGGCGAGCGTGCCCGACCTCAAGCACCTGTGGTCGACGGGGCGGATGATCCCCGAGGGGCTGGAAGTGTGGAAGCTGGGGATCTGCGGCTCGATGCTGGCGGACGCGACGGACCTCGGTCCGGCGGCTGAGCGGCGGCGGGCGACCGTCCATGAGCGGGTGGTCGCGTACAACACGGTCCTGAGGGATGTCTGCGCGAAGGACGCGCGGTGCCGGTACGACGGCGGGGCGGTCTTCGGTTTCCGATTCGACGGCGGGCAGTTGAGCCCCTGGGACTGGTTCCATCCGAGCAAGGACGGCCAGGCGCGGCTCGCGGAGCTGGCGTACCGGCGGGTCACGGAGGAGTGAGGGGCCCCGGGGCGGCTGTCAGGTGCGGCCCCGGGGCCGGTCCCGGGGACCGTCGGGAGGTCAGACCTCCAGGGTGGCGGTCAGGCGGGTGTCGCTGAGGGAGCGGGCGGCCCGCACCTCGTAGGTGCCGGGGACGAGGGTCCAGCCGTTCTTCTCCTCGTCCCAGATCTGGAAGGCGCGGCGGGGCAGCGCGATCCGCGCCTCGACGGTCTCGCCGGGTCCGGCCTCGACGCTCGCGAAGCCGGCCAGCCAGCGGTGGGGGCGGTCGGGTCCGTGGGTGCGCGGCGCCAGGTAGATCTGGACGACCTCGCGGCCGGGCCGGTCGCCGGTGTTCGTGATCCGCACGGTGGCCGCCTCCGGTCCCGCGACGAGGGAGTCGTACGACCAGGTGGTGTAGCCGAGGCCGTGGCCGAAGACGTACGCGGGGGCCTCCTGGATCCGGTCCCAGGCGCGGTAGCCGATGAAGAGGCCCTCGCTGTAGGCGAGTTCACCCTCCAAGGGGGTGACGTCGGTGACGGGGACGTCGGCGAGGGTGACGGGCCAGGTGGTGGGGAGGCGGCCGCCGGGCTCCTCGGCGCCGGTGAGGACGTCGGCGAGGGCGGCGCCGCCCTCCTGGCCGGGGAACCAGGTGAGCAGGATCGCGGCGACGTCCTCGCGCCAGGGCAGTTCGACCGGGGAGCCGGCGTTGACGACGACGACGGTGTTCGGGTTGACGGCGGCCACGGCCCGTACGAGTTCGTCCTGGCGTCCGGGGAGGGCGAGGTCGGTGCGGTCGAAGCCCTCGGACTCGACGCGTTCGGTGGTGGCGACGACCACGACGGCGGTGTCGGCGGCGCGGGCGGCTTCGACGGCCTCGGCGATCAGTTCGTCGGGGTCACGGCGCGGACCGAGGTGGACGAAGGAGAACATGACGGCCGGCAGCGGGGTCGCCGACTCCTTGTCCAGGGTGTGGAGGAGGGACACCTCGACGGTCTCGCCGGCGGTGAGCCCGACCCTGGCCCGCTCGACCGGGGAGCCGAAGAACGCCTCGAAGGGGTCGGTCTCGGGGCCCATCGCCTGGACGCCGTCGAAGACGGTCCGGCCGGCGACGGTGAGGGTGTAGCCGCCGAGGCCCCGGGTGCCGAAGGAGTGCGTGCCCGTCTCCCGCGGGGTGAACGTGCCGACGACCTCGACGGAGGCGAGGGCCTCGTGGGTGACGCCGGCTGGCAGGTCGTCGCCGATCCACTGGACCTGCCCGTTGGGCAGGGATCCTTCGCCGAGGAGTCGGCCCTCGGCGTCGCGGCAGCGGGCGCGGAGGGTGAACCCCTGGTCCGCGGGAGCGAGTTCGTCACTGGGGTCGGCGCCGACGGTGAAGGTCAGAGCGCCTTCCGGCAGGGCGGCGGTGAGGCCGTCGAGCGGGGAGACGACGTGCTCGGGGAAGACCTGGGCGGAGCCGCCGCCGAGGACGCGGGCGTCACGGGCGGCGGCGCCGGAGAGGGCGACGGTACCGGGCCGCAGCGGCAGGGTGCCGTTCTCGTTCCGTACGAGGACGAAGCCGCGGCGGGCGATCTCGCGGGCGAGGGCGTCGCCGTCGATCACGGCCGGGGGCTCGGTGACGACGGGAGGGGCTCCTTCGAGGGCGCCGACGCGGGCGGCGAGCCGCAGGACGTTGCGTACGGCCGTGTCGACGGCGGACTCCTCGACCTCGCCGGTGCGGACGGCGGCGGCGAGGGCCTCGCCGTAGACGGTGACGGGGCCGGGCATGGCGACGTCGAGCCCGCCCTCGATGTCGCCGGTGGTGGAGCGGGCGGCCATCCAGTCGGAGACGTTGACGCCGTCGAAGCCCCACTCGCCGCGCAGGACCTCGTTCACCAGGTGGTGGTGCTCGGTCATGGTCACGCCGTTGACCCCGTTGTAGGCGGTCATGATGCCCCAGGGGTGCGCGTTCTCGACGATGGCCTCGAAGGGGGCGAGGTAGAGCTCGCGGAGTGGGCGCGGGTCGATCCTGTTGTCGACGGTGAAGCGGTCGGTCTCGGCGTCGTTGGCGACGAAGTGCTTGACGGTGGTGCCGACGCCGCCGTCCTGGACGCCCTGGACGTAGCCGGTGCCGACGGCTCCGGTGAGGAGCGGGTCCTCGCTGTAGGCCTCGAAGTGGCGGCCGCCGAGCGGGGTGCGGTGCAGGTTGACGGTGGGCGCGAGCAGGACGTGGACGCCCTTGCGGCGGGCCTCCTGGGCCAGGAGGCGGCCGGCGCGGCGGGCGAGGGCGGGGTCCCAGGCGGCGGCGAGCGCGGTCGGGGACGGCAGGGCGACGGACGGGTCGTCGGCGGTCCAGCGGACGCCGCGGACGCCGACGGGCCCGTCGGACATGACCAGGGACTTCAGGCCGATCTCGGGCAGGGCGGGCAGGGACCACATGTCCTGGCCGGCGAGCAGCCGGGTCCTGGTGTCCAGGTCGAGCTCGGCGAGTGCCGCCTCGACGACCTCTTCGCGTGCCGTGTCCGCGCCCGTCTCCGTCATGGCCGTACCTCCTCGTTGACGTACTGCTGACCCCCGATGCGCTCATCGTGCACCCGCCTACCTGTAGATCGGTAGGTAAGGTTATTGATTCGTTATCTTGAGGGCGGGGTACGGTCCTGTCGGAAACGGGGAAGCGGAAGGGGGCCACGGCGATGGTGCGGGCCAGGAGCGAGGAGCGGCGCACGGACATCCTGCGCGCCACCCTCGAGGTGATCGCGGAGCGCGGCTACCGGGGCGCCACCCTCGGCTCCGTCGCCGAGCGGGTGGGGCTGACGCAGCAGGGACTCCTGCACTACTTCCCGACGAAGGAGGCGCTGCTCGTCGCCGTCCTGGAGGAGCGCGACCGCTGGGACACGAGCGGCGGCCGGGACCCCGAGGGCTGGCGGCTCGACCTCCTGGAGTCCCTCGTCGAGTACAACGCGATGCGGCCGGGCATCGTGCAGACCTTCTCCGCGCTGCTCGGCGAGAGCGTCACGGACGAGCACCCGGCGCGCGCCTTCTTCACCGAGCGGTACGCGCAGGTGCGGGGGAACATGGCGCGGGTGCTGCGCCTGGAGTTCGGGGAGCGGCTGCCCGGCGGCCTCACCCCCGAGCGGGCCGCCCCGCTCCTGACGGCCGTGATGGACGGTCTCCAGTACCAGTGGCTCCTGGACCCGGCGGCGGTGGACATGCCGACCGCCTTCCGGGACTTCCTGCGGCTGCTGTACGGCGGCGGGGGCCGGGGCCCGGATCCCGGCACCACAGGGGGCACGGGATGATGGGGCCATGATCGTCGCAGCCACCCAGTTCGCCCCGGTCGCCGGGGACATCGACGCCAACGTACGGACCGTCGCCGGTCTGGTCCGGGACGCCGGGGCCGAGGGCGCCCGGGTGGTCGTCTTCGCCGAGCTGTGCCTCAGCGGGTACGAGCCGACCCTGATCCGGGACGCTCCCGGGCTCGTGCTCTCCGAGGACGACCCCCGCCTCGAACCCGTACGGGAGGCCTGCCGCGCGGTCTCGGCGGTCGCCGTGGTCAACGGGCCGGTGCGGACGCCCGGTTCGCGCCCGGGGCTCGCCACACTGGTGATCGGCCCGGACGGCTCGCTCCTCACCCGCTACGACAAGCGGCATCTGTACGGGATCGAGCGGGAGGTCTTCGCGCCGGGCGCCGTTGACGGGCGGTTCGCGCTCGACGGCGTCCGCTTCGCCCTGGCCACCTGCTACGACAACCGCTTCCCGGAACTGGCCGAGCGGGCCGCGGCCGACGGCTGCGCGGTCTACCTGGCGAGTTCGGTGCTCTCCGCCGACAACGACTCGTTCGAGAAGGTGTATCCGGTGCGGGCCCGGGACTTCGGTCTGTACGTGGTGCTCGGCAACGTCCTGGGGCCCAACGAGGACGGGGTCGGCTGCGGCGGGGCCGGGGCCTGGGGGCCCGGCGGGGAGCGGATCGCGGACGCGGGGACCGACGGGCCGGGCTTCGCGCTCGCCGAGGTCGGCTGAGCACGCCGCCCGGCCCGGAGCCGGCAGGGCCGGGCGGCCCGTTCGGTCAACCGCGTCGACGGCCGTTCGGGCCGTCGTGACCGTCAGTCGTAGGAGACGTCTCCGGCCGAGTAGCGGCAGGTGGTGCCGTCGGGGCCGGTGCCGATCTCCTTGGGCTCCTTGCCGGTGTTGTTGCCGGTGAAGCGGACGCACGGCTTGATCTTCTTCTTGGGGTCGCCGTGGACGCGGACGTTCCGCAGGCTCGCGGTGTCGCCGTAGTTGGCGTTGACGCCGACGATCGACGTGCCGGGTGCGGTGATGTCGACGTCGTTGATCAGGATCGTGCGCGGGTACTGCTTCTTGCAGTTGCCGCAGGAGCGGACCAGCTTTCCGAAGTCGGAGACCTGGAACTTGTTCACGACCAGCTTGCCCGCGCCGTTGAACTGGAAGACCTTGTCGGACGCGCTCTTCGCGCCGCCGCCGTGGACCGCGTACACGGCGGACGCCGAGGTGCCCTTGAAGGTGGCGGCGTCCTCGCCGACGTTCTCCCACCAGACGTTCTGAAGGGTGCAGCTGCCCAGGCAGTGGACACCGTCGGCGGCCGGCGCTCCGATGACGACGTTCTTGAGGACGGCGCCGTCCTTGAGGACGAAGAGGGGCTTCTGGCTCTCGTCCTGGCCGTCGGAGCCGAGCGCACCGGTGCCGTAGTGGCGCTGGAGCTTGCCGTCGTACGTGCCGGAGAACTCGATGCTCGCGGGGACCGGCTTGCTGCCCTTCGCCTGCGGCCAGGCGGCCACCGCGCTCGCGGCGCCCGCGGGGGCGAGCAGGGTGGTGGTGACGACGGCCGCCCCGGTGATGCCGAGGGCGCTCAGTCCGCCGATGACCGCGCGCCGGCGGCCGGTCTTCCGCTTGTGTGACGTCATGGATGTTTCTTCCTTCAGTGGGGGAAGTGGTGCACCCCCTGGTCGCCACCGGAGGAAGGAAGGTTGCCGCCTGCGTGACCGTTCTTCCGGAAGGGATCATTCCGGTCGTCGTCGCCGGCCGTCTCGCCCCGCAGGTCCCGGGCCATCAGGGTGGCGCCCGCGACGGCTCCCGGCATCAGGAAGACCGCGACGAGGGGCACCAGGAAGGAAAGGGTCAGCGGGACGCCGAAGCCGAGGACGGCCGTCCGGCGGCCGCGCAGCAGCGCGAGGCGCTCCTTGAACTCGACGCCCCGGCGCTGGAGCGCGACGGACGTCAATTCCTGGGTGAGGAAGAAGCCGGAGACGCAGAAGCCGACGACGGGCACGACGGTCTGGCCGACCACCGGGATGAAACCGCAGGCGAAGAGCAGGATGCCGTAGAACGCGACCCGCAGCAGGACCCGCAGGCTGTCACGGGCCGAGATCAGCAGCTCCCGCCAGAGCGGCAGCCCCGACTCGGGCACCTCGCCGCCCTCGCTGCGGTCGACCGCCTCCGAGAGGGACTCGTAGAACGGCTGGCCCACGAGCAGGGTGACGGCGGTGAAGGTGACGACCGCGAGGAAGAGCCCGAAGACGAAGACGAGCGCGGTCAGGGTGCCGCGAAGGGCGCCGAGCCACGGCGAGGACCAGTCGTCGGCGAACGGGGTCGCCCAGGCGGCCAGGTCGTCGGCGCCGTAGCCGAGGCCGACGAGGGCGCCCGCGTAGAGCACGAGGGTCACGAGCCCGGGCAGGAGCCCGAAGCCGAACCACCGTCCGTGCCGACCGACCCACTTCTGACCCTTTACCAGGTACCCGAAACCCACCCCGAGATCACGCATGGCCCCACTTTATCGGTGACGCTGACGGGCGGGCCGGGCGCCCGGCGCCGGTGCCACGGGTACGCGACGAGGACCGCGCCCCGGGTGGGACGCGGTCCTCGTGCGGTCCTGCGGGTCCGGACTCAGGCGGTCAGCTCGACCGTGATGTTGCCGCGGGTCGCCTTGGAGTACGGGCAGACCTGGTGGGCCTTCTCGATCAGGCTCTTGGCCGTCTCGGCGTCCACGTTCGGAAGGGTCGCCGAGATCTTCACGATGATGCCGAAGCCGTCGTCGTTCTTGCCGATACCGACCTCGGCGGTGACCGTCGAGCCGGAGATGTCGGCCTTCTCGTTGCGGGCGACGACACCGAGGGCGCCCTGGAAGCAGGCGCTGTAGCCCGCCGCGAAGAGCTGCTCGGGGTTGGTCCCCGCACCGGAGCCGCCCATGGCCTTGGGCGGGTTGACGACGAGGTCGAGCTGACCGTCGTCGGTGGCGACACGGCCGTCACGCCCGCCCTCGGCGGTGGCGACGGCGGTGTAGACGACGTCGGAGTGCTGGATCGACATGCGAGGTACTTCCTTCATGGGTTCGCCGCGACTCGCGCCCACGATCGCGACGGCTGAGGGAAGACTAGCGGGTCACCGAGACGATCATCTTTCCGGTGTTGTCGCCGCGCAGCAGACCGAGGAACGCCTCCACGCCGTTCTCGATGCCCTCCACGAAGGTCTCGCGGTGCTTCAGCTCGCCGGATCCGAGCCAGCCGCCGACCTCCTGGACGAACTGCTGCTGCAGGCCGTAGTGGTCGCCGACGAGGACGCCCTGGAGCCGCAGCCGCTTGCCGATGATCATCGCCATGTTGCGCGGGCCGGGCACCGGCTCCGTGTCGTTGTACTGCGCGATCATGCCGCAGATGGTGGCGCGGCCGTGCACCTTCAGCGAGGAGATCGCGGCTTCGAGGTGGTCCCCGCCCACGTTGTCGAAGTAGACGTCGATGCCGTCCGGGGCGGCCTCGCGGAGCTGGTCCTTGACCGGGCCGTCCTTGTAGTTGAAGGCGGCGTCGAAGCCGAGCTCCTCGACGAGCCACTTGACCTTCTCGTCGGAGCCGGCGGAGCCGATGACCCGGGAGGCGCCCTTGAGCCGCGCCATCTGGCCGACCTGGCTGCCGACGGCACCGGCGGCGCCGGAGACGAAGACCGCGTCGCCCTCCTTGAAGGAGGCGACGTCGAAGAGGCCCGCGTACGCCGTGAGGCCGGTCATGCCGAGCACGCCGAGGTAGGCGGAGAGGGGGGCGAGCTCCGGGTCGACCTTGGTCGCGTGCTGGGCCGGCACGTCGGCGTACTCGCGCCAGCCGAGGCCATGCAGGACGTGGTCGCCGACGGCGAATCCCTCTGCGTTCGACGCGATGACCTCGCCGACCGCGCCACCGTCCATGGGGTGGTCGAGCTTGAACGGCGGGACGTACGACTTCACGTCGTTCATCCGGCCGCGCATGTACGGGTCGACCGAGAAGTGCAGGTTGCGCACGAGGACGCGGCCCTCGGCGGGCTCGGCGACCGGGGTCTCGCGCAGGGCGAAGTCCGTGGGGGCGGGCCAGCCGTGCGGCCGGGCGACGAGGTGCCACTCACGGCTGGACGCGGGAAGAACGGACATGAGCACGGCCTCCGGAAAGGTTGAGATCACAAAAGATTAACTACCTGAAACAACCATGCGCCTCGATATTTCATGTTGTCAAGTATCTGGGTAGGATGTGCCCCATGGCCCCCTCACGCACGGACCCGCTGACCGTCGAAGTCGTCGAGCTGATCGGCTCCGTCGTGGCGCGCTACTACGAGGAGTACGAGCAGGCCGCCGCGCAGCACTCGCTGACCGGCGCCCAGGCCCGGGTCCTCGGCCTGCTCTCGCTCGACCCGCTGCCGATGCGCCGCATCGCCAAGAAGCTGAAGTGCGAGCCGTCCAACATCACCGGGATAGTGGACCGCCTGGAGGCCAGGGGCCTGGTGGAGCGGCGCCCGGACCCGGCCGACCGCCGCGTGAAGCTGGCCGCCCCCACGGAGCAGGGCCGCGACACGGCCCGTCGGCTCCGTGAGTCCCTCGATTTCGCCCGCGAGCCGCTGGGCGAGCTGACCGACGCCGAGCGCACGCTCCTGCGGGACCTCCTGAAGCGCATGCTGGGCGAGGCCTGACCGGGGGGCCGGAGAAGCCCTAGACGCACCACCAGAGGAAGTAGCTGCAGGTCGGCTCCGGCTTCGGCGGTGCGGGGGTGGCGGTCGGCGTCGGCGCGGTCGTCGACGGGGCGGGGCCGCCGGTCGTCGACGTGGGGGACGGGGTCGCCCCGCTCTCCGTGGCGGACGCCGTCGCGGTGGGGGTGGACGACGGCGACGCCGGATCGGTGGAGGGCGGGGAGGGTGACTCCGCTGGAGCTCCCTCGTCCCCGTCTCCCGTACCGGGGCCGGGTCCGGTCCCGGGCCCCGTACCCGATCCCGTCCCGGATCCGGGACGGGAGCCCGCGCCGGAGTCCGCGCTCGCGCCCGGGCCGTCGCCCGTACCCGGCCCCGCACCCGATTCCGCGCTCACTCGGCGGGGCCGCGTCGGCGTCTGCGAGACCGGAGAGGGGCCCGAGCCGTCCGGGAGGTCGGCGCTCTCGACGGCTTCCGGGGAGACCGTGACCTCGGGGACCTCCTGCTCCTCGACGGCCGTGGCGGCGCCCAGCGCCTCCGGTTCCTCCAAGGCCAAGCGGGCCAGGGTCAGCGACCCGGCGGCGAGCACCAGACCCAGCGTCCCGACCAGGACCGTGCGGCCCCGGCGGCCCCGCGCCCGCCTGCTCCCCCGAGCGGCGGACCGGCCACCGGCGGCGCGGCGGGCCTGGTCGCCGGAGCGGGCCCGGTCGCCGGAGCGGCCCCGGGCGGCACGGCGCCCACCGGCCGCACGACCCGGGAGCTCGACGACGTCGAGTTCGTAGTCGAGTTCGTAGACGTGCTCGGGCTCGACCGGCCGCACGGGCTCGACCGGTTGCACAGGCTGCGCCGACCGTGCCGACTGCGCCGGTACGGACGGGCGCGCCGGTTCGGTCGGAGGGGCCTGCTGGACGGGTGTCCAGGCGGGTATGTGGGGGGTCTCGTACCGCAGTTCCTCGACGGGAGTCCCGCACCCGGCACAGGCGAGGGCCCCGTTGAGATGCCGCCGGCACGCGTGGCAGTAGTCCATGGGCCCCGCAGGCTATGCGGCCGGGCACGGCCACAGGTAGGCGCGGACGTGAGGATCCTGTGAGGAAGCCGCAGGTGGGCGGCGGTGCGTCGCGATTCTCCCGCTTCGGTACGACCCGGAGGCCGCGCGGGGCCGGGCCCCGGGCGGCGCATCCCAGCGCGCGCCGCGCCCCGGACGGCCGGACGATTCCACCAGGACCGCGAAACACCTCGCCCGTGCCAGCACCGCACTCCGGAGGATCCGTCGTGACCGTCAGCCTTGAGCAGCTGCGTCGTTGCCATGTCGCCGTCGACCTGGGTGCCGCCCGCACCCGGGTCTTCGTCAAGGGCGCCGGACTCGTCGTCGACGAGCCCAGCGTCGCCGCCGTCAACACCCGTACCGGAGCGCTGATCGCCGTCGGCGCGCTGGCCGAGAAGATGACCGGCCGCACCCCCGACTACATCCGGGTCGTCAGACCCGTGTCGGGCGGCACGGTCGTCGACATCGAGATGGCGCAGCGCATGCTCCGTCATCTCCTCGGCGAGAAGCTCCGCCGCCAGCTGCGCCGCAAGCCCCGGCTGCGTGCCGCCGCCTGCACCCCGCACGACAGCGACCCGCTCGCGCAGCGGGCCGCCGTGGAGACCCTCGTCGGTCTCGGGGCGCGCCGGGTCGAGCTGGTCGACACGCTGATCGCGGCGGCCGTCGGCTGCGGTCTGCCGGTGGAGCAGCCGACCGCGACGATGATCATGGTGTGCGGGGCGGCGACCACGCAGGTCGCGGTGCTCTCGCTCGGCGCGATCGTCACGGCGGAGCGGATGCCGGTCGGCGGTGACGCCATCGACCACGCCGTCATCCAGCACCTGCGCCACCACCACGAGCTGATGCTGCCGAGCCAGTCGGTGCGCCCGCTCCAGCTGGCCCTCAGCGGGAACGGTCTGACACCCCACGGTCCGGCCTGGACCGAGATCCACGGCCGGGACGTCGCCACGGGCCTGGCCCGTTCGGTGACCGTCGACACCGCCGCCGTACGGGAGGCGATCCACACCCCGCTGACGGCGGTGCTCGACGGGATCGGGAAGGTGCTGCGGGACTGCCCGCCGGATCTGGTGGCCGACCTCGCGGACCGCGGGATCATGATGGTGGGCGGCAGCGCGCTGCTGCCGGGGCTCGACCAGATGCTGCGCGCGGCGACCGGCATGCCGGTGCACATCGCCGAACGCCCGGACGTCTGCGCGGTCCTGGGCCTCGGGGCGATGCTGGAGGGCAAGGTGCAGCCGATGGTCCTCGACCCGTTGTCGGAGCGGGACCCGCTCGCCGAGGAGAGCCGTGTGGGCGGAGAGAGCCGCGTGGACTGAGGGGGGCCCGAGCGGCGGACCGACATGGGACACAAGCCGACGAAACCTCATGATTCGTACGACAATGAGACCATGGCGATCATGGATGAGGACACGGACGCGGGACCGGACACGCCCCGGCTGCCCATGCTGCTCGAAGCGGTCCTCAGCGTCGGCACCGATCTCGAACTCCGCACCACCCTCCAGCACATCGTGGACTCCGCCACCGAGCTGACCGGGGCCCGCTACGGCGCGCTCGGGGTCGTCGACCCCGAGCGCGGCCGGATCACCGAGCTCTTCACCTCCGGCATGACGGACGAGGACCGGCAGCGGATCGGCCGTCTCCCCGACGGCCACAGCGGGCTGCTCGGCGTCCTGGTCCAGGACCCGCAGCCGCTGCGGCTCGACGACCCGACGGCGGACCCGCGCTCCTCCGGTGTCCCCGCGGGACACCCGGAGACGCGCACCTTCCTCGGCGTCCCCATCCGGGTCCACACCGAGGTCTTCGGCAATCTGTACCTCACCGGGAAGCCCGGGGGTCCCTTCACCGAGGAGGACCTCGCCCTGCTCCGCGTCCTCGCCTCGCAGGCCGGGATCGCCATCGGCAACGCCCGGCTGTACGAGACCGCGCGCCAGCGGGAGCGCTGGATCGAGGGCGCGGCCGCCGTGACCACGGCCCTGCTCACCGGCGCGTCCGCCGCGAACGCCCTGATGACCGTCGCCGAGCGGGCCCGCATCCTCGCCGGCGCCTCGGCCGGGGTGGTCCTCCAGCCCACGCCGGAGGGCGGGATGGAGATCGTCGCCGCGTCGACCACGGACGACCCGGGTGATCTGGTCGGCACCGCGATCGCGCCCGGCTCCCCCGTCCTGGCGCAGCTGCTCGGCGGGGAGCCGGTGTTCGTCGAGGACTCGGCGACCGATCCCCGGATGACCACCCACGTCCGGTCCCGGTTCGGCCCGTCGATGATGCTGCCGCTGCAGAGCGGCGGGAAGCTCATCGGCACCCTCGCCCTCCCCCGGCGGCGCGGCGGGCCGCCGTACAGCGCGGTGGAGCGGCTGCTCGCCTCGCAGTTCGCCTCGCAGGCGGCGCTCGCCCTGGTCCTCGCGGACGCGCGGCACGACAGGGAGCTGCTCGCGGTGTTCGAGGACCGGGACCGGATCGCGCGGGACCTGCACGACCTGGTCGTCCAGCGGCTGTTCGCCACGGAGATGATGCTGGAGTCCACCCGGCGGCGGGCGGCCGGCTCCTCCGACGAGAACGCGCTCCTCGAACGGGCGGTAGACGAGCTGGACTCGACGATCCAGGAGGTCCGTACGACCATCTTCGCGCTCCAGCAGCCGCCGGCCGAGGCGCCGACGTCCTTCCGGGGGAGGGTGCTGCGCGAGACCGGCGGGGCCGCGGTCCTGCTCGGTTTCCAGCCGTCCGTGCACTTCGCCGGGGCGGTGGACACCCTGGTGGACGAGGAGACGGCGGGGCGGCTCCTCGCCGTCCTGCGCGGGGCGCTCGCGGCGGCGCACCGGCGGTCCGGGGTCGGCGCGATCACGGTCGAGGTGTCGGCCGGGGACGAGGGCGCCCGCCTGCGGGTGGAGGACGACGGCACTCCGCCGACCGTGGTGACCTGGCCGTAGGGCACGGACGGGCGACCGCCGCACGACGCGGACGGGTCCCGGGTGGGGTGCCGTCCGCGCACCCGTACGGAGCAGTCCGGCGCGCCGCCGCACCCGTGCCGATCTTCACTGGAGGGGTGACCTCCGAGACCACTCCCCCGTCAGCGGCCGCCTACCGCAACCTGGCGATGGCCACCATCGGCTTCACGCTCACCTTCTGGGCATGGGACCTGATCGCGCCGCTCGCGAGCTGGTACGGCGACCGGCTCGAACTGAGCTCCTTCCAGCAGTCGCTGCTGGTGGCGGTCCCCGTCCTGGTCGGCTCCGTCGGCCGCATCCCGGCGGGGGCGCTGACCGACCGGTACGGGGCGAAGGTGATGTTCCCGATCGTCTCGGCGCTGACGATCATCCCGGTGCTGCTGCTGATCGTGGTCAAGGACAGCTACGGTCTGATGCTGGTGGTCGGCTTCCTCCTCGGCCTGGGCGGCACCACGTTCGCCATCGGCATCCCGCTGGTGAACTCCTGGTTCCCGCCGGAGAAGCGCGGTCTGGCGCTCGGGGTGTTCGGCATGGGCATGGGCGGTGTGGCGCTCTCCGGCTACTTCACCCCCCGTATCGCCGAGCACGGCGAGAACCTGCCGTTCATCGTCGTGGCCGTCGCACTCGCCGCGTACGCCGTGCTCGCCATGTTCCTCATCACGGACCGGCCCGACCGGCCCGTGCCCTCGGCGTCCCTCGGGACCCGGCTCGCTTCGGCCGGTCGGCTGCGGGTGACGTGGGAGCTGTCGGCGCTGTACGCGATCGGCTTCGGCGGCATCGTCGCGTTCGGCGTCTACCTGCCGACGTATCTGAAGACCTGGTACGAGCTGGACCCGACCGACGCGGGGACGAAAGCCGCCGGGTTCGCCCTGGTCACCGTCGTCTTCCGGCCGATCGGCGGCTGGCTCTCGGACCGGCTCCACCCGGCGGTCGTCACGGCCTGCGCACTCGGCGTGGTCGCCCTCTTCGCGATCGTCCAGGCCTTCGACCCGCCGCTGAACCCCGGCGGCACGGTCGCCCTGCTGGTGATGGCCGCCGGTCTCGGTACGGCGAGCGGTTCGGTCTTCGCGCTGGTCTCCCAGGTGACCCCGCAGGCCAAGGTCGGCAGCGTGACCGGGATCGTCGGCGCGATGGGCGGGCTCGGCGGCTTCCTGCCGCCGCTGGTGATGGGCGCGATCTACAGCGCCAAGGACTCGTACTCGATCGGCTTCATGCTCCTCTCCGACCTGGCGCTCGCCGGATGTGTGTACGCGTACGGGCGGATGCGCGCGATCCGGCCCGACGGCGGGGAGCCGACGCAGGAGGCGACGAAGGTCACGGCCGGCCGACCCTGACACCCCGGCAGAATGCCTCCGGCAACCCTCGACCCCGACCCGAGGAGTACGACCGGTGAGTGCGCTCTTCCCGGCCCTTGCGGCCCCTTCCGCCCGGCCCGCGCTCCGCTGCGGCGCGGACAGCCTGACGTACGAGGAACTGGCGCGGGCCGCCGGGGCCCTCGCGGCCCGGATCGGGGGCGCGGGGCGGGTCGCCGTCTGGGCCACGCCGGCCGCGCGCACCGCGGTCGCGGTGGTCGGCGCCCTGCTCGCGGGCGTGCCCGCCGTACCGCTCAACCCGCGGACGGGCGAGCGGGAGCTGGCGCACATCCTCGGGGACAGCACGCCCGGGGCGGTCCTCGCGGACCCCGGGGACGAGCTGCCCGAGGGTCTCGCGGGGCTTCCCCGGATCGACGTGGAGCTCACCGGCCCGGCCGGTCCCGCTCCCACGGGGCCGGCTGATCCCGAATCCCCCGCCCTGATCGTCTACACCTCGGGCACCACGGGGCCGCCGAAGGGCGTGGTCCTGTCCCGGCGGGCCCTCGCCTCCTCGCTGGACGCGCTCGCCGAGGCCTGGTCCTGGACGGCCGACGACGTCCTCGTGCACGCGCTGCCGCTGTTCCACGTCCACGGGCTGGTCCTCGGGATCCTGGGGCCGCTGCGGCGGGGCGGCGAGGTCCGGCACCTGGGCGCGTTCTCGGTGGAGGGCGTGGCGCGGGAGCTGGGCGCCGGGGGCGGCACCGTGTTGTTCGGCGTACCGACCATGTACCACCGGCTCGCCGACGCGCTGGCCGACGATCCGGCGCTGGTCGCTGCGATGGCGGGCGCGCGGCTCCTCGTCTCGGGGTCGGCGGCCCTCCCGGTGCACGACCACGAGCGGATCGCGGCGGCGACGGGCCGGACGGTCGTGGAGCGGTACGGGATGACGGAGACGCTCATGAACACGAGCGTGCGGCCGGGCGCCGGGCCGCGCCCGGGGAGCGTCGGGACTCCGCTGGCGGGGGTGGAGCTGCGGCTGGTGGACGAGGACGGCTCGGTGCTGGGGGCGTACGACGGGGAGACCGTCGGTGAGGTGCAGGTGCGGGGCCCGAACCTGTTCTCCGGCTATCTCGGGCGCCCGGAGGCGACGGCGGCGGCCTTCGACGGCGACTGGTTCCGCACCGGCGACGTGGCGGTCCGCGAGGCGGACGGCGCGGTGCGTCTGGTGGGCCGGAAGGCGACGGATCTGATCAAGAGCGGCGGCTACAAGATCGGGGCGGGCGAGATCGAGAACGCGCTCCTCGACCACCCCGGCGTCCGCGAGGCGGCCGTCACCGGGGAACCCGACCCGGACCTGGGCGAGCGGATCGTGGCCTGGGTGGTGCCGGTGGACCCTTCGACGCCTCCGGCGGTGGCGGAGCTCGCCGACCATGTGGCGCGGCTCCTCGCCCCGCACAAGCGGCCCCGGGTGGTGCGCTGTCTGGACGCGCTCCCCCGGAACGACATGGGCAAGGTCCTGAAGAAGGCGCTTCCGGGAGCGGGGTGAACGCGCGAGGGCCGGGCCCCCTCCTCGCGGGGAGGGGGCCCGGCCGTCGGTGTGCTCCCCCTCGCGGGGAGGGGCCCGGCCGTCGGTGCCCCTCCCCGCGGGGAGGGGGCCCGGCCTCGGTGCCTCTCGGTTACCGCACGCCGATCGCTCGGATCAGTTCCTGCTTCACCGCGCCGCCCCGGTCGTCGCTCGCGCCGGCCCGCAGCGAGACGGAGTGCGCGCCGGACGGGATCCGCAGCTCGCCGTTCCAGGCGGCCCCGTGGCGGGCCTTCCTGAGGGCGACCTTCGTCCAGGTCGCGCCCTCGTCGTAGGAGACCTCCAGGGTGCCGCCGCCGATGGTGCCGGTGCCGGTCGCGCCCTGGACGTACTCGGCGAAGATCCCGACGGGCAGCCTGCCCCCGGCGCGGACGTCGCCGTGCAGGTCGGTGTCCACGTCGAAGCCGAGGTTGAGCATCGGGAGGTACGTGATCCGGTCGGACGGGGTCTCGGCGGAGCGGAAGGTCCACTCGCTGCGGCCCTCGGTCCCGAGCCGCCAGCGGTCCGCGTCGAGCGCGGTCTCGGTGACGACCTTGTACGTGGCCTCCGCCGCCGGGGCGTCCCAGGCGTAGGCGCCGGAGCTCATCTTGCGGTCGACGCGGACGCCGTCGACGTACACCTCCGTGAACTGGGTCATGGAGTCGTCGTTCCACACGTTGCCGAAGCCGGTGTGGTCGGTGCCGGAGTCGCCCCAGCCGGGGGTGTTGAAGCTCAGGTCGTTGCCGGTGCGCTGCTGGCCCCAGCCGAGGCCGGTGCCCAGCCACGGGTGCCAGACGGGGCCGAACCAGTCGAGGTCGACCCGGCTGCCGCCCCGGTAGGACGGGGTGCCGCCGCGCTGCTCCAGGGAGTCCCCGAGGTCGACGGACTCGTGCCAGCGCTGACCGGTGCCGGTGGAGACGTACTCGGTGCGCTCGGTCGGGAAGGAGATGTGCTCCTTGAAGCCGAAGCCGACCGGGAAGGTGTCGGTGATCGAGTAGCGGAACTCGCCGCCCAGCTCCGTGCGTCCGGTGGGCGCGTGGAAGGTGGAGCTGATCGTGGCCAGTTCGTCCTCGTCGGGCCGGAAGACCAGGTCCCGGCCGATGGCGCCGGGGTGTCCCTCGGACAGGTCGTAGGTGAACGGCGTGAAGCGGGTGCCGGTCAGGTCGACGCGCTTGCCGCGGGCCGCGCCGGCCGCGAGCCGCCGGGCGTCGGCGGAGTCGACGGTGGCGACGGCGAGCGGCCGGTCCTCGTAGTCGGCGGTGCCGAACCACTTCATGAGGCGGCCCGGCCGGTCGTCGGTGACGAACAGGGCCTTGGCGCCCGCGTCCTGGGCACTCTGGGCCAGCCGCACCGGGTCGGCGCCGTCGGTCAGCCGGACGAGGACGGCCTTCCCGGTGACGTCCTTCCCCGTGTACTCGGCGGGGGTGCCGGTGCCCGCGTCGACGAGGCCGAGGCGGTGGCGGCCCTCCAGGAGCGTCGCCCCGGCCTGCGGGGTGGCGCCGGAGAGCCGGGTGCCGTCGACGGTCGTCTCCAGCATCGGCTTGCCGAGGCGCCACACGGTCCGGTACTCGAAGGTGCCGGTGGCGGGCTTCCGGGTGGGCGCCGCGAAGACCGAGTCGTACAGCGGCGGGACCTGGACGGCTCCGCCGTAGGAGGCGCCGTTCGCGTCCCGGTCGAACTCCATCAGGAGCTGCCGGGTCTCGGTGCGCTGCTCGACCTCGGCACGGATCTCGCGCAGCTGCCGCCCGTCGAGGGTGATCTCGCGGTCACGGTCGAGGGTGATCTCCGGCTCGGTGAGGAACCCGAGGCCGAGGGAGTCGGCGCCGTGCGAGCCGCGCACGTCGAGGAAGGTGTCGACGGTGTACGTGCCGGGCTTGAGGCGCAGTTCGAGGGTGCCGGACTCGCCGACCGTCGCCGGGAAGGGGTCCTCGTCCTTCGCGAGTTTCTGGACGCCGAGGAAGGCGGGGGCGGGGGCGCCGTCACGGTCCTTGACGTGGACGGTGAGGGTGTAGCGCTCCTCCTCCTTGACCATGCCGAGCGCGGTGTGCGCGACGGGCGCGCCGCCGGCGGTCGCGGTGATCCGGCCGGACGACCGGCCCACGGGCGCCTTGGAGCCGTCGCCGGTGACGGTGGTGCTCGCGGAGCCGTGGGCGGGGACGGTGAGGCCGGTGTCGGCGAGGGCGGCGACCCCGGCGGGCATGCCCTCCACGGCGAGGTCCAGTTCGACGGCCGTGTCGGAGGAGTTGGTGTAGGTGACGGTCCTGGTGACCGGCTTCGTCGCGTAGGGCCAGGCGACGAAGCCGAGGTCGGCGGAGCCGGTCGCGGTGATGTGCGCGGAGATCGCGGCGGCCACGTCGACCCGCCCGGAGCCGAGCGCGTACGGGGAGGCGTCGAGCGTCTTCGACGACGACATCAGCGCGTCCTTGAGCTGGGCGCCGGTCCAGTCGGGGTGCTTCTCGGCGAGCAGGGCGGCGACACCGGCGATGTGCGGGGTCGCCATCGACGTACCGCTCATCGAGGTGTAGAGACCGCTTCCCTCGACGAGCTGGGAGCGGGCCGCGAGGATGTCGACGCCCGGGGCCGACAGGTCGGGCTTGAGGCCCTGGTCGCCGAAGCGGGGGCCCTGGCTGGTGAAGTACGCGGCCTGGTCGGCGGAGTCGACGGCGCCGACGGTCAGCGCGGAGTCGGCGGCGCCGGGCGAGCCGATGGAGCCGGGGGCGCCGGAGTTGCCGGCGGCGATGACGAAGAGGGCGCCGGTCTCAGCGGTGAGCGTGTTCACGGCCTGGGCCATGGGGTCGGTGCCGTCGCTCGGTTCGCGGGAGCCGAGGCTCATCGAGACGATCTTCGCGTCGATGTCCTTGGCGGCCCACTCCATACCGGCGATGATCTGCGACTCGGAGCCGGAGCCCTCGTCGCTGAGGACCTTGCCGACGGCGAGGGTGGCGCCGGGGGCGACGCCCTTCTCCTTGCCGTCGGAGGCCGCGCCGCTGCCGCCGACGGTGGAGGCGACGTGGGTGCCGTGGCCGCCGCGGTCGGCGACCTCCTGGCCCTCGATGAACGACCTGGACTCGGTGACCCGGCCCGCGAGGTCGGGGTGGCCGAGGTCGGCGCCGGTGTCGAGGACGGCGACCTTGACGCCCTTGCCGGTGAGGCCGGCCTCCCAGGCCTTCGGGGTGCCGATCTGGGCGTTCGACTCGGCCATGGCGGCCTCGACCCGGCCGTCGAGCCAGACCTTGGCGGGCGCGGTGGCGGCGCGGGTGTTCGGAGCGGCCGTGAATCCGCGCCAGAAGGCGGCGGGGTCGGTGGCCGTGACCGCCGCGCCGCCGATGCTGGGCAGGGCGCGGACGGTCTCGGCGCCGCGCGGCGCGGGGGCGGCGGACCGCGCGTTCCGGCCGCCGTACGTGACGATGAGCGGGAGTTCGCCGGTGACGCCCTGCTCGACGAGGCCGGTGACGTCGAAGAGGCGCGGGTCGAGCACCCCGGAGGCCAGGTAGGGGCGGGCCTCGTCGGGGACGACGGTGACCCGGCCGTCGGCGATGTGGCTGCGTATCGCGCCGGTGGCGCCCTCGGCCCGGTCGACGGTGACGGTCTGCTGTCCGCCGCCGAGGTCGGTGAGGGTCACGCGGTCGCCCGTGACGAGGGTGACGGTGGCGCTCGCCGCCGCCTTGAAGGTGTCCGGTACGGCCGGGACGGTGGTCCCGGCGGCGGCGGTCTGCCCGGCCGAGAGCATCACGAGGGAGACGCCCGCGGCGAGCAGCGCGGCCCTCCCTCTGTCGAAGGGTGTGGACCTCGACGTCATCGTTCGAACTCCTCGCGGACCCGGGGTCGGGGGTGTTTTCCGGGTCCGCGAGGAGTCTCGGCCTTGGAGAGGGGAGTTGGCTCCGGTCACTCCTGGCGGTTATGCGCCGTGGCGGCGAACCGCCAGAACAGGACGTACCGTTCGGGGAGAATTGCTCACGGAGTCGGGTCGAGCGCGTCGTACCGGCGGAAACCGCGCCCGTACACGGCGAGGACGCCGACCGCGAGGACACAGGCGATTCCGCCGCCCGTCACGGCGACGGCGGGCGAGGTGAGGTCGGCGACCGAGCCCGCGAGGAAGTCACCGAGCCGCGGTCCGCCCGCGACGACCACGATGAACACTCCCTGGAGCCGGCCGCGCATCTCGTCCGGGGCGGCGACCTGCATCATCGTGTTCCGGAAGATCATCGAGACGGTGTCGGAGTAGCCCGCGAGGGCGAGCAGGAACAGCCCGAGCCACAGGTTGCGGGTCAGCCCGAAGGCGGCGACGGCGGTGCCCCAGCAGGCGACGGCGATCAGGATGGCCTGCCCGTGGTGGCGGATACGGCCCTGCCAGCCGGAGAGGACCCCGCCGAGGAGCGCCCCGCACGCCGGGGCCGCCACCAGGAGTCCGGCGGTCTTCGCGTCACCGCCGTACCAGAGGACGGCGATGGCCGGGAACAGGGCCCGGGGGTGGGCGAGGATCATCGCGCAGAAGTCCGAGAGGAACGTCATGCGCAGGTTGGGACGGGTGGCGAGGAACCGCAGCCCGTCGAGGACCGAGGCCCGCTTGCTCCCCGTCCGGTCCGGCAGCATCGGCGGGAGCCGCCACATCGCGTACAGGCTCGCGGAGAAGGCGAGGGCGTCGATCAGATACGCGGTCTGGTAGCCGGCGAGTCCGACGATCAGGCCGCCGAGGCCGGGTCCGACGAGCATGCCGAAGGTCGTGACCATCGAGTTGAGCGCGTTCGCGGCGCGCAGCTGCTCGGGCGGCAGGAGCCGGGGGATCATCGAGGAGCGGGCGGGCGCGTTGAGCGCGGCGCACACGGCCTGGAGGGCGACGATCGCGTAGAGGAACCAGACCCGGTGGAAGCCGGCGAACGCGGCGGCCGCGAGCGCGGCCGACAGCACGGCTGAGCCGCAGGCGCTGACGAGACCGAGCTTGCGACGGTCGACGGTGTCGGCGATGGCGCCGCCGTACAGGCCGAAGACGACGAGCGGCACCAGGGAGAACAGGCCGACGAGCCCGACGGAGAAGGGCGAGCGGGTGATGTCGTACACCTGGAGGGAGACGGCGAGCGTCGTCATGCCCTGGCCGACCCAGGACACGGTGCTCCCGAACCAGAGGCGGCGGTAGTGCGGGGAGGTCCGCAGCGGGGTCAGGTCGGCGAAGAGCCTGCGACGGCCCTGGGCCTCTTCGGTGGCGGTCACGCGATCTCGTACCGCAGCTCGGGGCGGTCCCAGTGGACGTGCCCGGTGGACGGCACGGTCCCGGTGCGGACGGCGCCGGTCCGCAGGTAGAACTCCTCGGCGGGCGGATGCGAGACGACACGCACGGTCCGCAGTCCGGCGGCCCCGGCCTGCCCGGTCATGTGCGTCATGAGCAGCCGCCCGATGCCGAGGCCCTGGGCGCTGTCGGCGACGAAGGCGAGGTCGAGTTCGGCCTCGTCGACGAGGAGCGCGTAGAACCCGAGCACGCGGTCGGTCGTGTCGACGGCGACGAAGACGGGGTGGTGCTCGATGTACGACCCGCCGATCCGGTACCCGTCGACCATGGCGGCGTAGTCCCCCCGATAGGCCCGGGAGGTCCGGACGAGCCGGGTGAGCCGCTTGGCGTCGTCGGCGGTGGCGCGCCGGATGGTGATGTCGTCGGGCATGGGGAGAGTATAGGGGCGGGGTGGGATATTGATCCTTACGGTTCGGGGACGGTGCGGGCTCCTCCCGCTCGGTGCGGCGGCGGCGCGCGGGGTTCGCTCTAGCCGCAGGGCGCCAGGTCGTCCGGGTCGACACCGTCGAGCCGGAGGGCCAGGGCGTCGAGCCGTCCTCTCAGATCGCGGATCTCCTCCAGGTCCAGGCCCGTGGCGGCGGCGATCCGGCGCGGTACGGCAAGAGCCTTCGCCTTCAGCGCGGCCCCCTCGGCGGTGGGCCTCACGGTGACGGACCGCTCGTCCTCGGGACTGCGGCGCCGCTCGACGTATCCGGCCGCCTCCAGGCGCTTGAGCAGCGGCGACAGGGTGCCGGAGTCGAGCCGGAGGCGCTCGCCGATGCCCTTCACGGGCAGCTCGCCGTGCTCCCAGAGGACGAGCATGACGAGGTACTGGGGGTAGGTGAGTCCCAGCTCCTTGAGCGCGTCGCGGTAGACGCCGTTGAACGCGCGGGTCGCTGCGTGCAGCGAGAAGCAGATCTGGTGGTCGAGCCGGAGGAACTCCTCGTCCGGGACCGTGTCGAGCGTCTCCATGCGTCCAGGATACGCGAGGACACCTCACGCGCGATTGAGTTGTGCACAACTGAATAGTGCGCTATCAATAGAGGGCAGCCAGCACGGCACCGGCCCCGCCGACAGCACCGGGGCACCCCGAGGACAGGAACGGAAGAACCATGGACGCGATCTACACCGCAGTCGCCACCGCCAACGGCCGCGAGGGCCGCGCCGTCAGCTCCGACGGCCACATCGACCTCCCCCTCGCCCACCCCCAGGCCCTCGGCGGCAACGGCCAGGGCACCAACCCCGAGCAGCTCTTCGCCGCCGGGTACGCGGCCTGCTTCGCCAGCGCGATGGGCGTGGTGGCCCGCCAGGAGAAGATCGACATCTCCGACGCCTCGATCACCGCCGAGGTCTCCATCGGCAAGGACCCGGCGGACGGCGGCTTCGGCCTCTCGGTCGTCATGCGCGCCGAGTTCCCGGACCACCTCCAGGGCGAGGCGGGCGCCGCCCTTCTGAAGAAGACCCACGCGTTCTGCCCGTACTCGAAGGCGACCCGGGGCAACATCGAGGTCGACCTCGTCGTCGAGTGACCGTCCGACGGAGCAGCCCGCACGGCCGATCAGCCGGAGAGCCGGACAGCCGGACAGCCGGACGAGCGAGACAGCTGAACAGCTGAAGAGCGGAAGAGCTGAAGAGCGGCGAGTTCTCCTCTCATGTGAAAGCCCCGATGCGCCCGCGCGCACCGGGGCTTTCACACAGCGGCACGGGGGGTTCGCCCGCCGTACCGCGGGCAGTCATGGGACGGCCGCCGGGCGGTGACCCGCGGGCGCTGTCCTTGGGGCGCTCGCCGGGAAGGCACCCGGCCACCCGCGCGCACCCCGACCCGTGCCCGTACTCACCGGAGGAGAACTCCCCCATGGCCGACCTCGACCGTCGCCGGTTCCTTCAACTCGCGGGCGGCACCGCCGCCTTCGCGATGCTCTCCGAGAGCATCGCGCGGGCCGCGGCCATCCCGGCACAAGGCTCCACGGGCACGATCCAGGACATCGAGCACATCGTCGTCCTCATGCAGGAGAATCGTTCCTTCGATCACTACTTCGGGGCGATGAAGGGCGTACGGGGCTTCGGCGACCCGCGTCCCGTCACCCTCCCCAGCGGGAAGTCGGTCTGGAACCAGGCGAACGCCGGAAAGGTCACCCTGCCCTTCCGGCCACCGAGCGACGACCTCGGCATGGAGTTCCTCCAGGGCCTGAACCACGACTGGGCGGGCGGGCAGAAGGCCTTCAACAAGGGCAGGTACGACCAGTGGATCGCCGCCAAGACCCCGGCCACGATGGCGTACCTCACCCGTGAGGACATCCCCTTCCACTACGCGCTCGCCGACGCCTTCACGGTCTGCGACGCGTACCACTGCTCGTTCATCGGCTCGACCGACCCCAACCGCTACTACCTCTGGAGCGGGCACACCGGCAACGACGGCACGGGCGGCGGCCCCGTCCTCAACAACGCCGAGGCGGGATACGGCTGGAAGACGTACCCGGAGCGCCTCGAAGCGGCCGGCGTCTCGTGGAAGGTCTACCAGGACACGGGCGACGGCCTGAACGCCGCCGGGCACTGGGGCTGGATCAACGACGCCTACCGGGGCAACTACGGCGACAACTCCCTGCTCTACTTCAACACCTACCGGAACGCCCAGCCCGGCAACCCGCTGTATGACAAGGCCCGCACGGGCACGGACGTGTCGAAGGGCGACAACTACCTCGACGACCTCCGCGCCGACGTCCAGGCCGGGCGACTGCCGAAGATCTCCTGGATCGCGGCGCCCGAGGCTTTCTCCGAGCACTCCAACTGGCCGTCGAACTACGGCGCCTGGTACATCGCCCAGGTCCTGGACGCGCTCACCTCGAACCCGGACGTGTGGGCCCGTACCGCCCTGTTCATCACCTACGACGAGAACGACGGCTTCTTCGACCACGTCGTCCCGCCGTACGCCCCCGCCTCCGCCGCCCAGGGCCTCTCCACGACGCCCACCGCCCTCGACCACTTCCCGGGGAAGACCGGTTACGTCGCGGGCCCGTACGGCCTCGGCCCCCGCGTCCCGATGATCGTGGTCTCGCCCTGGTCCAAGGGCGGCTACAGCTGCTCCGAGACCTTCGACCACACCTCGGTCATCCGCTTCATGGAGCGGCGCTTCGGCATCCACGAGCCGCAGATCTCCCCGTGGCGCCGGGCCGTCTGCGGTGACCTGACCTCCGCCTTCGACTTCACGCGCACGGACACCCAGGCCGCCCCGCTGCCCCCGACCGACGGCTACTACCCGCCGGACCGGGCCCGCCACCCCGACTTCCTCGCCACCGCCCCTGCCGTCGGCACGATGCCCCGCCAGGAGCCGGGCGGCAAGCGCACCCGCCCGCTGAAGTACGCCCCCTACGTGGACGGGGCGGCGGACACCACGGCGGGCGTCTTCCGCCTCACCTTCAGCGGCGGCCCGTCGGCCGGCGCCCAGTTCTACGTGACGTCGGCGAACCGCACGGACGCGCCGTGGACGTACACGACCGAAGCGAACAAGTCCCTCTCGGACACCTGGAACACGACGTACTCGAAGGGCCTCACCGACCTCACGGTCCACGGCCCCAACGGCTTCCTGCGCCGCTTCCGCGCCCCTGGCAAGACGGTGACCCCGGAGGTCACGGCCCGCCACAACGCCACCACGGGCAACCTGGACCTCGCCTTCACCAACGCCACCCCGGCCGCCGTCACCCTGACGGTGAGGAACGCCTACGCCGGCACCCCCCAGACGGTGTCCGTCCCGAAGGGCGCGACGGTCACCCACACCGTCCCCCTGAGCGCCTCGGGCCGCTGGTACGACGTGACGATCACGACCCCGTCGAACGCGGACTACCTCCGCCGCCTGGCGGGCCACGTGGAGACGGGCACGCCGGGAGTGTCGGACCCGGGCATCCTGACGTACTGACCGCTCACGCCCCTGTCCGCCGCCGATGCCGGATCGGCCGCGGACAGGGGCGGTCGCACGGGCCGGGCGGTCCGGCCTCCAGGACGGCGTGGCGCCGGTGTCCGCCGGGCGGGTGATCCTGCGGCCGGTTCCCGGCCCGGAATGCGGAAGACCCGGCCGCGCCGCACGCTGGAGTCAGTTCGTCCCTCCGGGCCACGGCTTGCGTTCAGGTGGCCACGGCCCGTCACGACCGGCAGGAGATCGGCCATGAACGACTCGACGGTGCACCTGGCGGTGGACTACCCGCTGCTGAACATGTTCTGGACCATGCTCCTGATCTTCTGCTGGGTCCTCTGGTTCATGCTGCTCTTCCGCGTCATCGGTGACATCTTCCGCGACGACGCGCTGAGCGGCTGGGGCAAGGCGGGGTGGAGCGTCTTCGTGATCCTGCTGCCCTTCCTGGGCGTGTTCGTCTACCTGATCGCCCGCGGGCGCGGAATGGGCGAACGGGAGATGAGCAGGGTCCGCCGGAACGAGGAGGAGTTCCGCTCCTACGTGCGCGAGACCGCCGGGAGCGGCGGCGGCCACGCGGAGGAGCTGTCCCGGCTCGCCGACCTCAGGAGCAGCGGCGCGATCACGGAGGCCGAGTTCGCTCAGGCCAAGGCCAAGGTCCTCGCGAGCTGACCGGGTCCGGCGGGTGCGTCTCCGGCGCCCGGGCCCTCAGACCCGCACCCGCACGGGTGCCATCCACTGTTCCTACCGGATCGGAAACGGCACATGAAGGATCTCAAGTTCGAACAGAAGCGTTCGATGTCACGCCTTGAGGCGGCCGATCAGCTCGCGGCGCTCGCGGAAGCGCTGCGGAAGGGCGGCGAGGTCGACATGGAGTTCGGCCTCGGGACACTGAGCCTGCAGATTCCCGACGACCTTCGCGGCGAGGTGGAGGTCGAGATCGGCGACGGGGAGGTCGAGCTGGAGATCGAGTTCACCTGGCCGACCGCGGGCCGGAGAGCCCCGTCGCAGGGGGCGACGGCCCCGGAGAAGAAGACCGCGCGGAGGCGGAAGAGCACGCCCGCCAAGCCCGGGCGGAGCACCGCCGGCACCGCCCGGAGCGGTACCGGCACCAAGGCAAAGGCGGGGCGGCGCGCCGAGCCGTCCGCCCCCAAGAAGGCCTGAGCGAAGCCGGACGATGGCCGCGGGCCGTTCGGGCCGGCCGGGCCGAACGGACGTCCCGAGAGCCCTGCGCCGGATGTCCGAACGGCCCGGCGCCGAATGTCCCGAACGGTCGCCAGAGCCAGGCAGGAGACGTTGCGATGCCCCAGAACGCGACCCCGGCGATGCGCGCGGCACGCCACGCCACACCCGCGGAACGCGCCGCGCTCGGCAAGGAGGCCCGGCGCCGCTCACCGCGGTCCGGCCACGCCGTGTACCAGCCGTCCGCCGACAGGACCGACCCGCTGACGATCCTGGAGGCGCAGTCCGCGACACGGCTCCCCGAGCTCGTACCGATCCGCTACGGCCGTATGACCGAGTCCCCGTTCCGCTTCTACCGCGGCGCCGCCGCGATCATGGCCTCCGACCTGGCCGGCACCCCGCGCTCCGGTCTCACGGCCCAGCTGTGCGGAGACGCCCACCTGCTCAACTTCCGACTGCTCGCCTCGCCCGAGAGGCAGTTGATGTTCGACATCAACGACTTCGACGAGACGCATCCGGGGCCCTGGGAGTGGGACGTCAAGCGGCTGTCGGCCAGCTTCGTCATCGCGGGCCGGGCGAACGGCTTCGACGACGGCGAGCGTGCTCGCATCGTCCGCTCGACGGTCCGCTCGTACCGCGAGGCGATGATCCGCTTCGGGAGCATGCGTTCCATCGACGTCTGGTACGCGAAGATCGACGCGGCCGGCCTCGAAAGGCTGGGCGCGGACCGGCTCCACAAGAGCGGACGGAAGAGACTGGCCCGCGCCATGGAGAAGGCCCGCTCGCGCGACAGCCTGCAGGCCTTCGCGAAGGTCACCCACTCGGTCGACGGCAAGCCCATGATCGCGGCGGACCCTCCGTTGCTCGTCCCGATCGGCGACCTGCTGCCGGACGTCGAGCGCGGCGCGCTGGAGCGCCAGTTCCGCGGCCTGATCGAGCGGTACGGCCGCACCCTGTCCTCCGACCGGCGCACGCTCCTGGCGGACTACCGCCTGGTGGACGTCGCCCGCAAGGTGGTCGGCGTCGGCAGCGTCGGCACCCGCTGCTGGATCTTCCTGCTGCTCGGCAGGGACGACCGGGACCCGCTCTTCCTCCAGGCCAAGGAGGCCGACACCTCCGTACTCGCCCCGTACGTCGGCGCGAGCCGCTACCACAACCAGGGCGAGCGGGTCGTCTCGGGCCAGCGGCTGATGCAGGCCACGAGCGACATCCTCCTCGGCTGGGAACGGGTGGACGGGATCGACGGCAGGCAACGGGACTTCTACGTGCGACAGCTGCGCGACTGGAAGGGCATCGCCATGCCGGAGACGATGGACCCGAGGCGCATGGAGGCGTTCGGCGAACTGTGCGGCGCCACGCTTGCCCGTGCGCACGCGCGGTCCGGCGACCGGATCGCCATCGCCGCCTATCTGGGCGGCGGCGAATCGTTCGACCGCGCCCTCGCCGCCTTCGCGGAGGCGTACGCCGACCAGAACGAGCGTGACCACCGAGCCCTGGTGGACGCGGTACGCGCGGGCCGGCTCCCCGCGGAGGAACTGCCGGCAGCGTGACCCGGACGTGCCGGGCCGCCTCGGTCCGGGCCGCCGGGCCGCCGGACTCCGCCGACGGGGAGACGACCGCGTGCCGCCGCGCACGGCGGGTCGCGCGGAGCGACCCCGACGCGCGGCAACAATACGGTCATGGCATCACAAAAAGGCACGGCCGAAGACTCTGCGAAGGCCCGGCTCGTCCTGCTGACGCTGGCCGCGGGTCAGTTCCTGATGGCGCTCGACAGCTCCGTCATGAACGTCTCCATCGCGACGGTGGCCGAGGACGTCGGCACGACGGTGGCGGGGATCCAGGGGGCCATCACGGCCTACACCCTCGTGATGGCGATGTTCATGATCCCCGGCGGCAAGGTCGGGGCCCTGATCGGTCGCAAGCGCGCGTTCATGATCGGGTGCGTCGTCTACGGGTGCGGTTCCCTGACCACCGCCCTCGCCCCCAACCTTCCCGTCCTGCTCGTCGGCTGGGCGTTCCTGGAGGGCATCGGAGCCGCGTTGATCCTTCCGGCGATCGTGGCGCTCGTGGCGGGCAACTTCACCACGGAGCGCCGTCCCGCCGCCTACGGGCTGGTCGCCGCGGCCGGCGCGATCGCCATCGCGGTCGGCCCGCTCGTCGGCGGTGTCGCGACGACGTACTTCTCCTGGCGCTGGGTGTTCGCCGGCGAGGTCCTCGTGGTCCTGGGCATCCTCTTCCTCGCCCGCCCGATCGCCGACGCGGTGAGCGACGAACGGCCCCACATCGACCTCGTCGGCACGGTGCTCTCCGCCCTCGGGCTCGGAAGCTTCGTCTACGGGGTGCTCCGGTCGGGCGAGTGGGGCTGGTTCCAGCCCCAACCCGACGCGCCCGCACTGCTCGGGGTCTCCCTGACGGTGTGGCTGATGCTGCTGGGGACCGGGGTCACGTGGCTGTTCCTCCGCTGGGAGGCCCGTCTCGTCCACCGGCGCAAGGAACCGCTCCTCGACCCGGCCGTGCTGCAGAACAAGCAGCTGAACGGAGGGCTGACGATGTTCTTCTTCCAGTACCTCGTCCAGATGGGCGTGTTCTTCGTCGTCCCGCTCTACCTCTCCGTCGCCCTGGGCCTGTCCGCGCTCGCCACGGGTGTCCGGCTGCTGCCGCTCTCGGTGACCCTGCTCGCCGCCGCGGTCCTCATCCCGCGCTTCCTCCCGGACGTCTCACCCCGGCGGGTGGTGCGGAGCGGGGTCACCGCGCTGCTCCTCGGCGCGGTGACCCTGATGGCCGCACTCGACGCGGACGCCGGCGCGGAGGTGGTCACGGTCCCCATGCTCCTGATCGGGTTGGGGATGGGCGCACTCGCCTCCCAGCTGGGATCCGTCACCGTCTCCGCGTTGCCGGAGGAACAGAGCGCGGAGGTCGGAGGCGTCCAGAACGCCGTGACCAACCTCGGTGCCTCGATCGGCACCGCACTCGCCGGATCGATCCTGATCGCCTCGCTCACCTCGTCCTTCCTGGCGAGCGTGGAACAGAATCCGGCGGTTCCGGCCAGTGTGAAGAGCAGGACGGCCGTCGAGCTCCAGAGCGGTGTGCCGTTCCTCTCCGACGCCCAGCTGAAGAGCGCACTCGACGAGGCAGGCACCAGCGAGAGCCTGACGCGGGAGGCGCTGGACGCGAACGCCGCGGCGCGGCTCGACGGGCTGCGCGCCGCACTCGCCGTTCTCGCCTTCGCCGCACTCGTCGCCCTGTTCTTCACCCACCGCATCCCCACGACCCAGCCCCGCTCGACCGGGCGGTGAGCGCCGGGGCCAGGGTTCGGGGGCGGCGGAGCGGTGACGGGGTTCAGTCGGTGCCGCGGAAGATGTGCTGGTCGGGGGCGTCCAGGTCCTCACCGGCCAGGAGAGCGGGCCGCGGTGGGCGCTCCGGATTCCGGGGCGTGGGCGTCCGCGCCGGGCCCGTGGGCGCGGGCGGTGGCGGGACCGCGAGGACGGGCGGGCGCTGCAGCAGAGGGGTGCAGCGCAGGGGCAGGTCGTGGTCGAGGGTGAGGTACTGCATGGTGCCTCCCGTGTTCATACGGCGGCCCCCGCGGGACGGCGCCTCGGGAGAGCCGCGTCGCGTGCGAGGAGACACTCCTCAAGGAATCCGCAGACCCGCAGGTGGTACGTGCGGGCCGCCCAGCCGAGGCTGATGTTGTGGCCCGCGTCGGGCTGGTGGTCGACCCGCACCGGGGCCGACACGAACGGCCGGATCAGGTCGGCCACCGCCTCCTCGTCGTACCGCCACCACTGCTCCTGCTCGGCGAACGTGAACCGGACGGGCACCCGTACCCGTGCGGCCAGCTCCGGATACACCTCCGGCCACGCCGGACCCTGCGCCGCCTCGATCTCCGGGACGGGGGAGATGAGCGCCTGACCCAGCCGGAAGGCGTCCGGCGGGTAGAGGCGCAGGGCGCCCCAGTGCTTGCGCCACTCGCCGTGCCCGCCGGGGCCCGGCAGCTGGTGCGGGGCGACGGCGAGGCGGCTGCCGAGCCCGGAGATGTCCAGGCCGATCAGCGCGTCGCCGAGCGCGTCGGCGGCCGCCAGGGCGGACTTGCCCCCGTAGCTGTGGGCGACGAGGAAGAACCCGGCCCCGGTGTCGTACCGCGCCGAGAAGTCCGCCAGGGCGGCCCGCAGGACCGGTGCCGAGTCCTCCAGAGCCAGGCCCCGGGGCAGCCGCGCGGCCGAGAGGCCGTAACCGGGCCGGTCGACGGCGAGCACGGTGTAGCCGAGCCGGGCTCCCAGCGCGAGCAGCGACAGGCCGGGGAGGGCGCGGCTGTCGAAGTACCCGGCGCGCATGCCTCCCCCGTGCAGGGCGACCAGGACCGCACGCGGCGCCACGTCCACCGGCTCGGCGAGCAGGGCGGACAGGGGGAGACCGTCGGCGTGCAGGGTGATCGCGCGGATCCGGGGGGAGGCGGCGACGGTGGCCGTCGCGGTGGCGGCGGTGGCGGTCGCGGTGGCGACCGGTGACAGCTGGGGCATCGGAGCGGAACTCCTTTCGCACGAAGGGGTGGTACGGAGGTACGCCGGGGGTGGCCGACCTGCGGGCCGGGCGCCGGGCGGGGTGCGGGCGCGGCGTAAAGGCGCGGGCGCGCCGGGTGCCGGGGGCGGGCCGCGGCCTAGGTGCGCGCCGGGTGCCGGGCAGGGTGCGGGCGGGGCGTAAAGGTGCCGGCGCCGGACGCCAGGGGGCGGGCCCGAGACCCGGGTGCGGCGCCGGGGCCCCGGATGCGGGCTTGGACCCGGTGCGGGCTTGGACCCCGGTGCGGGCCGGACCCCGGGGCGCCGGCTCCCGGGTGGGGAGCCGGGCGTCCGGGTGTCGGGGTGCTGGCGTCAGCCCGTGCCGCTGCCGGAGGTGCGCCAGCCGCGGGGGTCCCGGTGCGGGGCCGCTCGTTCCGGGCGGCGCCAGCCGGCCGTGCGCGGGGGTCCGGCGGCGTCGGCGCCGTGCGGTTCCGCTGCCGCGAAGCGGCTCAGCAGGATCGCGGTCAGGGCCGCGAGGTCGGCCGCGGTGGGCTGACCCCGCACGATGCGGAAGGTGGTGGCGGTCCCCTCCTCGCCGGGCGTGCTCACTGCGGCGGGTTGCCGTGCTTGCGCGACGGCAGGTCGGCGTGTTTGTTCCGCAGCATCGCCAGCGACCGGATGATGATCCGCCGGGTCTCGCGCGGGTCGATCACGTCGTCCACGAGCCCGCGTTCGGCCGCGTAGTACGGGTGCATCAGCTCCACCTGGTACTCCTTGATCTTCTGCTGCCGTACCGCGTCCGGGTCGTCGGCGGCGTTGATCTCGCGGCGGAAGATGACGTTGGCCGCTCCCTCCGCGCCCATGACGGCGATCTCGTTCGAGGGCCAGGCGAGCGCGAGGTCGGTGCCGATGGAGCGGGAGTCCATCACGATGTACGCGCCGCCGTACGCCTTGCGCAGGACCAGGGAGATCCGGGGCACGGTGGCGTTGCAGTACGCGTAGAGCAGCTTCGCGCCCCGCCGGATGATGCCGTTGTGTTCCTGGTCCACGCCCGGCAGGAAGCCCGGTACGTCGATCAGGGTGACCAGGGGGATGTTGAACGCGTCGCAGAACTGGACGAACCGCGCCGCCTTCTCCGAGGCGTCGATGTCGAGCACGCCCGCGGTGCAGGCGGGCTGGTTGGCGACGATGCCCACGACCTCGCCGCCCATCCGGGACAGGGCGCAGACGATGTTGGCGGCCCAGGCCGGATGCACCTCGAAGTAGTCGCCGTCGTCGACGATCTCCTCGATCACGGTCCGGATGTCGTAGACCCGCTGCGGATCGCCGGGCACCAGCTCCAGCAGCCGGTCGGTCGTCCGGTCCACCGGATCGGAGGCCGGGGCGCCGGGCGGCAGGTCCCGGTTGTTGGCGGGCAGCAGCGACAGCAGATGGCGTACGTCCTCCATGCAGGCGCGCACGTCGTCGTACGCGAAGTGCGCCACGCCGGAGGTCGACGAGTGGACGTCGGCGCCGCCCAGACCGTCCTGGGTGATCTCCTCGCCCGTCACGGACCGCACGACGTCCGGGCCGGTGATGAACATCTGCGAGATCCCGCGGACCATGAAGACGAAGTCGGTCAGTGCCGGGGAGTAGGCGGCGCCGCCCGCGCACGGGCCGAGCATGACGGAGATCTGCGGGATCACCCCGGACGCCTTGGTGTTGCGGAGGAAGATGCCGCCGTACCCGGCGAGGGCGGAGACCCCCTCCTGGATACGGGCGCCCGCACCGTCGTTGAGCGAGACCAGCGGGGCGCCGGCCGCCAGGGCCATGTCCATGATCTTGTGGATCTTGGCCGCATGCGCCTCGCCGAGGGCCCCTCCGAAGATCCGGAAGTCGTGGGCGTACAGGAAGACGGTCCGCCCGTGGACCGTGCCCCAGCCGGTGACGACCCCGTCCGTGTAGGGACGCTTGTCCTCCAGGCCGAAGCCGGTGGCGCGGTGCCTGCGCAGCGGCTCGACCTCGGTGAACGTGCCCTCGTCGAGGAGCAGGTCGATCCGTTCGCGGCAGGTCAGCTTGCCCTTGGCGTGCTGGCGTTCGGTGGCCAGCGGATCGGGTCCCTTGCGGACCTCCTCCTTGATCAGGCCGAGTTCCTCCAGGCGCTCCATGGCCGTCCAGTGCCCGCGGGCGGTCGGACGGGTGACGGCCCGTGAGGTGACCGGCGCCGTGGCCTGGGGGGCGATGGGGGCGGGAGGGGTGTGTGTGGCGGTGGTGGTATTCTCGTCGGTCGACATGGGTGCACGCTCCTCAACGTGAGCTTCGGGTGATCGTGCTGCCGGGGTCCGTGGCCTGACCGGCGTCGCCGTACGGGGGTTCGGCGGTCAGCCGGCGGACGGTGACGTGCTCCGGCCGGTCGCCGGGCACCGCGATCGCCGCCGCGTGCCCCGGACCTGCGGGAAGGTCGAGGACCGCCCAGCGGGCGGGCCTGCGCCGGAGGTCGGAGCCCAGGTAGTCGATGCGCGGGTGGCGGGAGAGGCCCGTGCCCAGGGCCTTGAGGTACGCCTCCTTGCGGGTCCACAGCCGGGCGAAGTGCGCCCGGCGCCCGCCCGGCGGCGCGGCCTCCAGTTCCGCCCGCTCCCCGGGGTGCAGCGCCCGGGCGCACGCCTCGACGGTCTCCGCCGACGGCAGCCGTTCCACGTCCACGCCGATGACCCGCGGGGCGACCGCGACGGCGAGCAGACTCCGGGTGTGCGTCAGGGAGAAGTGCAGCGGCGGCGGCCCGTCGGCCTGGACCACGGCGGGCCGGCCGTGCGGTCCCCCGCAGCCGGGGCAGGGCTCCCGTACGAACGCGAGGGCGGCGGGCGGCCGGCCGAGGTAGCCGCCGAGCAGGTGCCGCAGTGCCGTGTGCGCGGTCGTGTAGGCGACCCGGTCGGCCGGGTGCGCGAAGGAGGCCGCGCGCCGGAGCTCGGCGGCGCTGAGCCCGGAGGGTCGTGGGGCGGGGCCCCCTGCACGCGGACCGGCGAGGGGCGGGCGTACGAGCCAGACGTGCACGTGTCCGGGGGCGGGGCGGGTGCGACGCGGGGTCGGCGGACAGGCGTGATCGGGGGCGGGGGCGTGCGTCGGGGCGGGGGTGGAGGCGTACTCGGGGGCGGGGGCGGTGTCCATGGGTGTCCCTCCGTGCGAGAGCCGGAGCGCGTACGTGGGACGGGTTCGCGCTCCACCCGTGCGGGCCCCCAGGCGGTCCGCTCGCCGGAGGCGTGAACCGGCCCCGGCCCGCCTGTACGTGCCCCTCCGGACCCGTCAGGACGGGCCCGTACGCCGGGGGCGTAGGCCGGTGAGTGCGGTGAGCAGGCCGAGGGCGCCGACCACGGCGACCAGGGTCAGTGCCGGGCGGCAGGCCGCCGCGATCTCCGCCGGCGTCGTCCCGGCGTCCGGGGCGGCTTCGGGGAGCAGCGCGGCCACCAGGGCCACCGAGAGTGCGGCGCCCACCTGGACGGCGGTCTGGTAGAGGCCGCTGCCCGCCCCCCGTTCGGCGGGCGGAAGGTGGGACGTCGCCTGCATGTTCAGCGCGGCGAAGGAGAGCACGAAACCGGCCCCGACGAGCAGCATCGTGGGCAGGATTCCGGTGGCGTACGCCGGTGGCCACGGCGCTCGCAGGAGGAGCAGGTACCCGGCGAGCGGCAGGACCGCCCCGGCGGCGATCAGGCGCGGTGCGCCGAAGCGGGCGACGATCCGCCCGGAGTACAGCGCGGTCACCATCAGGGGGACGGCGGCCGGCAGGAAAGCGGCGGCTGCCTGCGGCGGGGACCAGCCCGCCAGACTCTGGAGCTGGTGGGTGAGGACGAACAGCATCCCCAGATAGGAGCCGTTGAGGCAGGCCGCGCCGAGCGCCGAGCGGATCATCGCCCCGCTGCGGAGGGCCTCGAAGCGTAGGAGCGGCTGGGCCGAGGCGCGTTCGAGGGCGACGAACAGGAAGAGCGTGGCTCCGGCCAGGGCCAGCGGCCCGGTGGAGCGGAGGTCGGCCCACCCGTGGGCGGGTACGGACGTGATGCCCTGGATCAGGGCGAGCAGCCCGGCGAGGAACGCGCCCGCGCTCGCGAAGCCGTAGCGCCGACGGGCCGTGCCGGGTAGGTGCCGTGCGGTGTCGCCGTCCGGTCGTCCCGGGTGGCCGTCCGCCGTGCCCGGTGGCTGTCCCGCCCTGTCCACCGGCGTGCCGTCCGCCGTCGCCCCCGGGATCAGCCGCAGTCCCAGGGCGAACAGCACCAGGACCGCCGGGGCGGGGAAGGCGAAGGTGAGGCGCCAGCTGATGTCGGTCAGCCAGCCGGAGAGCAGGAGGCCCGCCGTGAATCCTCCGGCGCCGAAGAGGGTGTAGACGGAGAGGGCCCGGTTGCGGGGCGGGCCCTCGGGGAAGGCGGTCGCGATGATCGCGAGCCCGGTGGGCGCGGTCAGTGCCGCGCAGAAACCCTTCACCACCCGGGTGGCGGTGAGGAGCGAGGGGTCCTCGGCGAGGGCGCCGACCACCGAGGCGGCGGCGAAGCCGAGGAGAGCGGCGAGATAGACCCGGCGGCGCCCCAGCAGCGCCACGACCCGGGCGCCGAAGAGCATCAGGCCGCCGAAACCGGCGGCGAATCCGGTGATCGTCCACTGCGTGGTGGTCAGGGGCGCGCCGAGGTCCGTGCCGATCGCGGGCAGCGCCACGAGCGCCACGGACACTTCGAGCGCGTCGATGAGCATGTTGCCGGCGAGCACGACCAGCAGCCCCCACATCCGGGGGCTCCACGGGGTGTGCGCCGGGGCGGGTGCGGTGTGCGGGGGGACGAAGGAGCTGGTCATGGTCCGGTGCTCCAGCGGGTCGGAGGGGGCGGGTACGTGTGGTCAGCCGAGCAGGGTGCCGCCGCTCGCGTCGACGAACGAACCGGTGACCCAGCGGGCGTCGTCCGAGACGAGGAAGGCGATGACGTCGGCGACGTCCTCCGGTTCGCCCACCCGGTTGAAGGTCGACAGTCCGGCCATGGCCGTGACGGCTTCCGGGATGTCGAAGACCGGGTTGCTGTTGCGGGTGATGCCGGGCGCGACGGAGTTGATGGTGATGTTGCGGGGTCCGAGCAGCTTGGCGAAGTGCAGGGCGAGCATCTCGACGGCGCCCTTGCTCATCGCGTAGGCGATCTCGTCCGGGTTGGCGAACCGGGTCAGACCGGACGATATGTTGACGATCCGTCCGCCGTCCGGAATGTTGGTGAGGGCCCGCTGGATGATGAAGAACGGGGCCTTCGCGTTCACCGCGAAGATGCGGTCGAACTGCTCGGGGGTCGTGTCCTCGGCCGCGACCCCGCCCATCACCCCGGCGTTGTTGACCAGGATGTCGAGCTGCGTGGAGCCGGTGCGCTCCTTGAGGCCCTCTTCGAGCCCGAGGAAGAGTTCGTGGACGCCGCCGGGCACCCCCAGTTCCGCGCGGACGGCGAAGGCACGTCCGCCGTCCTTCTCGATGCGCTCCACGACCTCCGCCGCCGCGTCCGCGCCGGTCGCGTAGTGGACGGCGACGAGCGCCCCTTCCCGTGCGAGCCGTTCGGCCGTGGCCCGGCCCATGCCCCGGCTCGCGCCGGTGACCAGCGCCGTCTTTCCGGTGAGCTTTCCCATGTTCTCTCTCCTGACGATGTGTGAACCGATGTGCGGGCCGGGGTAGGGGCCCGTGGGTGAGGCGTGTCGTTCCGGGGGCCCGGTCTTCGACGTGGCCGTAGGGACCGGGGGGCTGTCCGTGAGTCGGGCGTCCCGTGCGAACCAGGTGGCGAGCGCGGCTTCGAGGGCCGCGGCGGAGGTGCCGGCCCAGGCGACGTAGCCGTCCGGCCGGACCAGTACGGCGTCCACCCCGTCCAGCGGCCCGCCTTCCGGATCGACCGGTCGGAACGCCGTCACGACGTCCACGCTCCGGCCGAACGGCCTCGCGGTCCCCGTGAGGAGGTCCCGCCGCTCCGACTCGGCCGCCGTCACCAGCAGGACCCCGCGGGCACCCCGCAGCAGCACCGCCGTGCTCACCGCCGTGCCCACCGGCGCACCGTCCCGCCGGGCGTCCTCCGCCCCGACCTCGTCCGCCGAAGTGCCCTCCGCCCGGAGCCTCAGCGACATCGGCGGCAGCCTCCGCCCCGCCTGCTCGTGCGGACCGCCGCCCGGCCGTCCCGCGTCCGTGAGCGCGCCGCCGTACCGGATGTCCAGGCCGCTGATCATCCCGGCCAGCCGGGCCCGCACGCCCTCGTACGGGAGCAGTTCGCCCATCACCGCGCGCAGGCCCGTCACCTCGGGCCCGCCGAGCAGCAGCCGGGCCTGGGCGCGGATGTTGGAGAGGACCTGGCGGCCCACCTCGTGCCGTTCCTCGTGGTAGGAGTCGAGGAGGTGGGCCGGCGCCCGGCCGCGGGCCGTCCGGGCCAGTTTCCAGCCCAGGTTGACCGCGTCCTGGAGGCCCAGGTTGAGGGCCTGGCCGCCGATCGGCATCTGGGCGTGGGCGGCGTCCCCGGCGAGGAGTACGCGGCCGTGCCGGTAGCGGTCGGCCTGCCGGGAGACGTCACCGAACGCGTTGACCCACAGGGGGGTTCCGGCCGACAGGTCCTCGCCGGTGACATGGCGCCAGGCGTCGACGATGTCGGCGAAGGACGCCTCGGCGGCGCGGGGCGCGCGGCCGAACTGGTGGACCATCACGCGGGTGACGCCGTCGGGCCTGCGGGCCGCGATGGCCAGCCCGTGCGGCAGGCGTTCGAAACGCCTGCCGCGGATGTCGATGCCGTCGATGTCGGCGCGGATCAGCTCCCGTCGGGCGTCGGTCCCGGGGAAGCCGACGCCGGTGAGCCGGCGCACGGTGGAGTCCTCGCCGTCGCACCCGACGACGTACGGGGCGGTGATCCGTACCGTGGCACCGCCCGGCCCGACCGCCTCGACCGTGACCCGGTCCGGGTGGCACTGGAGACCGGTGACCCGGTGGCCGCGCCGCACCTCGGCGCCGAGCCGTACGGCCCAGGCGCCGAGGACCGCTTCCATGCGGGTCTGCGGGACCTTCCACTGCCCGGGGTAGGGGCCGGGCAGCCGCAGGTCGAGCGGGAGGCCGCCGAAGTGGCCCATGGGCTCGTCCGGCGGGGTCCCGATGTCGTCGAGCAGCCCGCGCTGGTCGAGTATCTCCATGGTGCGGGCGTGCAGGGTGGACGCGCGGGACTCGGTCGTCGGGGCGTCGAGCCGGTCCAGCACGATCACCTCGGCGCCGCCGAGCCGCAGCTCCCCGGCGAGCATCAGCCCGACGGGCCCCGCGCCCACGACGACGACGTCCGCGTCCGTGACCGCTTCCACGACGACCTCCGTGTCCGTGGTGACGGGTGCCCGCACGGCGTCAGCGCCGCGCTTCGGCGTAGTCCTTGGCGTGGCCGAGGGTGGCGCGGCTGTTGGTGCTGAGCGCCGCCCTCACGTACTCCCGCGCCTGTGCGACGTCCGCCTCGGGGCCGAGGATCTTCTCGATGTTCTCGGCGCGGATGACCACGGTGTGCTGGGAGGTGGCGGCGACTCCCGTGTCCGTCTCCCGGAAGGTCCAGACACCGGTGTGCAGGTTCATCAGGGCGGGCAGGGTGGTCTGCTTGTAGGCGATCTTCTCGCCGTCGAGGCAGACCCGGTAGGACTTCGTGGTGTGCACGGAGCCGTCCTTGGCCCGGGTGTCCATCTCCAGGGTCTGGAGACCGGGGCTGTCCTCGGTGAGGCGGACGACGGCCACGTGCGGGAGCCGCTCCGCCCAGAGTCCGGCCTCGTTGATGAAGTCGTAGGCGTCCTTGGCGGAGCCGGCGATCTCGACGGTGTCCTCGAACGAGAACGTCAAGTCCTCCGAGGACGCGGCAAGTTCCACGTTGGTCTTCAACGCGGCCAGCTCGGAGCGCGAGTTGCGGTCGACGGCCTCCTCGATCCAGGCGAGCCCGGCCGGGTCGTCGTCGACGGCGGTGTAGTCGTGCTGGAGCCGGATCCGCGACTCGGTGGCGGAGAGCGGCTCGATGATCCAGGTGCCGCCCATCGTGGCGACGGGCGGGGTCGAGACCTGCTGGCGGAAGGTGATGCGCATCGCCGCGCGGTCCAGGACGCGGCGCGACGTCCAGTTCTTCGCCTCACCGTTGGCCGTCGCCCAGATGCGGATGAGCTCCTCGTCGTCGGAGCGCTCGATGTGGTCGACGTAGATGGTCGGGGGGAAGATCCGCGGCCAGTTCTCCACGTCGGCGATCAGCCGGTACACCTCCTCGGCCGGGGCCGAGACCGTGATCTCGTGCTCCACCTCGCGTGGCTGGGAGTCGGTCATGTCCTTCATCTCCTCGGGTCGTCGAACTCGGGAAGCGGGTACGGCTCAGAAGTTGCCGAGTCCGCCGCAGACGTTGAGGGCCTGCGCGGTGATGGAGGCCGCCGTGTCGGAGGCGAGGTAACCCACGAGGCCGGCGACCTCCTCCGGGGTGGAGTAGCGGCCGAGGGGGATCTTGGCGGTGAACTTCTGCATGATCGCGTCCTCGGACGTGTCGTACGCGGCCGCGTAGCCGGCCCGCACGCGCTGGGCCATCGGCGTCTCGACGTAGCCGGGGCAGACCGCGTTCACGGTGATGCCGGTGGGGGCGAGTTCGTTGCCGAGCGCCTTGGTGAAGCCGACGACGCCGTGCTTGGAGGCCGAGTAGGGCGCACCGAGCACCACGCCCTGCTTTCCGGCGGTGGAGGCGATGTTGATGATCCGGCCGCGGTCCTTGTGGCGCATGCCGCCGGTGTTGAGGACGGCTCGGGTGAGGCGGAAGACGCTGGTGAGGTTGGTCTCCATGACGTCGTTCCACAACTCGTCGTCGAGGTCGGCGGTGACGCCGCCGCCGCTGCGCCCGGCGTTGTTGACGAGGACGTCGACCGTGCCGAAACGTTCCACCGCCGTCTGGACGAAGGTCTCGACGGATTCAGGGGAGCGCACGTCGAGCGTCGTGCCGTCGGCCTCAAGGCCCTCCTCGCGCAGGGCCTTGACGGTCGCGGCGACGTTCTCGGCGTCACGGGCGCCGATGAAGACGCGGTGCCCCTGGGTGGCCAGCAGCCGGGCAACCGCCAGGCCGATGCCGCTGGTGGCGCCGGAGATGAGGGCGACGGGTCGGTCGTTTCCGGGCATGACTGCTCCTTCGGAGGTACGGCGGGAGATACGGGGGGGGGTGAAAGGCCGAACGGGTGCGGGTGCCGGGAGGGGTGCGGCGGTCAGGCGGAGGCCGGCTGACCCAGGTGCTCGTTCACGACCTCGACCATGCGGCGCGGCGTCCGCACGTCGCTGACCACCGAGTCGTCGAGCGTGATGCCGTACTCCCGCTCGATCCGGCCGCACGTCTCCAGGATCGCCAGGGACTCGTAGCCGAGGTCCTCGAAGTCCGCGTCGAGGATGTCGCCGTCGAAGTCGACGTTCTCGTCGGCACCGGCTCCCTCGCGCAGGATGCGCTTGAGGTTCTCCAGGGTGAAGGTCTGGGTGTCCATGTCTTCTTCCGTCCTTCTCTGTCGGCTGGGGGAGGATTCTGCGAAGCGCAGGGGTTACGCGCGGCCGGCCACGACCGCCGAGTTGAAGCCGCCGTGGCCCCGGGCGAGCACCAGGGCGTGGCGGACCTGGAGCGTCCGGGGCTGCCCGACGACCAGGTCGAGGCCGTAGGCGGGGTCCGGGTCGACGTTGACGGTGGCCGGGACGATCCCGTCGCGCATGGCGAGGAAGGCCGTCGCGACGTCCAGGGGCGCGGCGCCCGAGTAGAGGCGCCCGGTCATCGTCTTCGGGGCGGTGACGGGCACCCCGCGCGCTCCGAAGACGGCGTTCAGCGCGTCCGCCTCGGTCCGGTCCAGTTCGGGGACCGCCGCCGCGTCGGCGAACACCACGTCGATGTCGCCGGCCTCCAGGCCGGCGTCCGCCAGGGCGAGCTCGACGGCCTTGCGCAGCCCGGGCGGCCGGCCGCTGCCGGGGGCCGGGTCGAAGGTGGAGCCGTACCCGGCGATGTGTCCGTAGACCTCGGCGCCACGCTCCCGAGCCGACTCCTCGTCCTCCATGACGAGGATGGCACCGCCCTCACCGGGGACGTGCCCGGCGGCGGCCGCGTCGAAGGGGACGTACGCGGAGCCCGGGTCGTCCCCGGTGGCCAGTCGGCCGCCGGCGAGCTGGGCGACCCAGCCCCAGGGGCAGATCGAGGCGTCGACCGAGCCGGAGACGACCAGGCTGGTCCCCTTGCGGATCTGGCGCCGGGCCTGCGCCAGCGCGTCCAGGCCGCCCGCCTGGTCCGAGACGACGACGCCGCTGGGGCCCTTCATGCCGTTGCGGATCGAGATCTGGCCGCTGTTGACGGCGTAGAACCAGGCGAAGGACTGGTAGGCGGAGACGTACTGGCTGCCCTCGGCCCACAGCTTCTGCAGCTCGCCCTGGCCGAACTCGAAGCCCCCGGACGAGCTGGCGGTGACCACGCCCATGGAGTACGCGGGCAGTTCGGCGGGGACGACCCCGGCGTCCGCGAGCGCCCAGTCGGTGGCGACGAGGGCCAGGCGGGTCATGTGGTCGGTCTGGGCCATCAGCCGGCTCGGCAGGTGCTCGGACGCGGTGAACCCGGGCACCTCCCCGGCCAGCCGTGCCGGGTACTGCGCGGGGTCGAAGCGGGTGACCCGGCCGATGCCGCTCTTGCCGACCCGGGTGGCCGCCCAGTAGGCCTCGGTGCCCAGGCCGTTGGGGGCGGTGATGCCGAGCCCCGTCACCACCGCTCGCGGGGTGCCCGAACTCATGGCATTCTCCTCTCCGGCCGGGCGAGCACCATGGCGCTCTGGAAGCCGCCGAAGCCGCTTCCGACGGTCAGGACCGTGTCGGTGCGGTGCTCGCGCGCCGTCAGCGGCACGTAGTCGAGGTCGCACTCCGGGTCCGGGGTGTGCAGGTTGGCCGTGGGGGGCACCACGTGGTGCTCCATGGCCAGGACGGACGCGGCGATCTCGATCGAGCCGATCGCGCCCAGCGAGTGCCCGACCATCGACTTGATGGAGGAGACCGGGGTGCGGTACGCGTGGTCGCCGAGGCTCTTCTTCATGGCGGCCGTCTCGTGGCGGTCGTTCTGCTTGGTGCCGGAGCCGTGCGCGTTGATGTAGTCGATGGACTCGGCGTTCAGCCGGGCCTCGCGGAGGGCGACGGTGATCGCCTCGGCCATCTCCGCCCCGTCCGCGCGCAGCCCCGTCATGTGGAAGGCGTTGCAGCGCGAGGCGTACCCGGCGATCTCCGCGTAGATGTGCGCCCCGCGTGCCCGCGCGCTCTCCAGCTCCTCCAGGACGAAGACCGCCGACCCCTCCCCCAGGACGAACCCGTTGCGGGTCCCGTCGAACGGCCGGGAGGCGTGCTCGGCGTCGTCGTTGCGGGGGGTCGTCGCCTTGATGGCGTCGAAGCAGGCCAGGGTGATCGGGGAGATCGGGGCGTCCGTCGCCCCGGCCACCATCACGTCGGCGGAGCCCTCACGGATCAGTTCCACCGCGTGTCCCACGGCGTCGATGCCCGAGGTGCAGCCCGTCGAGACGACGGAGGCGGCGCCCTCCGCCCCGACCGCCCAGGCGACCTCGGCGGCGAACGAGCTGGGGACCAGGTAGTCGTAGAGGTGCGGGACCGCGTAGGTGTGGTCCACGTGGGTGAGCCGGCCGCCGTCGCTGACCACCCGGTACTCCTCGTCCAGGCCCATCGTCGCGCCGACCGCGCTGCCGATGGTGACGCCCGTGCGGTACGGGTCCAGCGCGGTCAGGTCCAGGCCGCTGTCGGCGACCGCCTCACGCGTCGAGACGACCGCCAGTTGCGCCGCCCGGTCCATCCGGCGGATCTCCTGCGGGCTGAGCCCGTGCGCCTCCGGGTCGAAGTCGATCTCGGCCGCGACCCGGGAGCGGAACGCGGAGGGGTCGAAGGAGGTGATGCCGCGGGTCGCGGTGCGCCCGTCGCTCAGCAGGCTCCAGAAGCTCTTGGCCCCGATGCCGCCGGGGGCGGTGACGCCGACCCCCGTGATGACCACACGTCTGGTGCTCACCCGCGTCCCTCCCAGTCGTAGAAGCGGGTGGCGAGGGCGTCGGCCGGGGACCTCCAGGTCGCCGGGTCGTACGCCTCGATGAACGGCTTGAGGTCGTCGCTGATCCGCTGGAAGCGCGGGTCGGACTTGGCCGCCTCGATCAGCTCGCCGCCGTTGTCGGTGTCGAAGTCCTGGAGGTGGAAGTAGAGGTTGCGGTAGGAGAAGAGCTGTCGGCGGCGGGTGCCCATCAGGTGCGGCATGTCGCTGCCGTCGAACGCGCGGAAGAGCCGGGCGACGTCCTCGCTGGAGCCGGGGTTCATCCGGGCCACGATCAACGTGCTGTGCATGGGGTCTCCGTAGGGTGTCGGGCGGCCCCGGAGGGCCGTGGACGGTTCAGCGCGCCGGGCCGAACCAGCGGTCCAGCGCCATCGGCAGATCGGCGAAGCTGCCCGGCGCGGCCCACGCCACATGGCCGTCGGGGCGCAGCAGCAGGGCGCTGGTGTCCCCGAGGCAGCCGGCGGTGGGGCCGGGCACGGTGGCGGTGACGAGGTCGACCCGGTCCAGCCAGGGGGTGGCCCGGCGGCGCAGTTCGGCGTTGTCGGCCAGGTCGAGGAGCACTCCCCGGCCCCGGCGCAGGGCTTCGGTGCTCGACGCCGGCTGCCCGGCCCCTTCGAGCGGGACGTGCGGCAGCCGCAGGCCGAGCAGGGGGTGGGAGCCGCCGTCGAGTGCGTAGTGGATGTCGAGTCCGCCGACCATGGCGGCGAAGTGCTTGCTGACCTCGGGGTAGCGGATCAGTTCGTGCAGGACGTCGCGCAGGGGCTGCACCTCCGCGCCGCTCAGGAACAGCAGCCCCTGGGCCTGGGTGTTCATGAGCAGCCGCTTGCCGACCGGGTGCCGTTCGGCGTGGTAGGTGTCGAGCAGCGACTCCGGGGCGCGGCCCCGGACCACCGCCGCCAGTTTCCAGCCGAGGTTCACCGAGTCCTGGATGCTGGTGTTCATGCCCTGGCCGCCGGCGGGGAGGTGGATGTGGGCGGAGTCCCCGGAGAGGAAGATCCGGCCGCGCCGGTACTCGGTGGCGTGCCGCGTGGCATCTCCGAACGAGGAGACCCACACCGGTTCGGCGTGCGAGATGTCGTCGCCGGTGAGCCGTTGCCAGGCGTCCGCGACCTCACGCCAGGTCGGCGGGGTCTCCCGGCGCCGCGGCGGGGTGCCGCGCTCGCAGACGATCAGCCGGGTCGTGCCGCCGGGCAGCGGGCCGACCATCACCATGCCGCCGGCCAGGGTCTCGCCGATCATGCGCGGGGCGAGGGTGATGCCCTTGACGTCGGCGAGGAACATCTCCATGGTCGCGGCGGTACCGGGGAAGTCGAACCCGGCGGCCTTGCGAACGGTGGAGCGGCCGCCGTCGCAGCCGACCAGGTAGTCGGCCCGCAGGGTGTGGACGCCTCCGGGTCCCCGCACCTCGACCTCGACGCAGTCCTCCTTGTCCGTGACGGAGAGGAGTTCGTGGCTGCGCCGGATGTCGGCGCCGAGTTGCGTCGCCCACTCCTCCAGTACGGTCTCGGTGGCGGACTGCGGGATGGTCTTGGCCGCCTGGTGCGCGCCCTTCAGGACCCCGAAGTCGACGGGGAGTCCGCCGAAGTGGCCCACGTTGCTGATCTCGATGTCCCCGAAGCGGGAGAGCAGGCCGCGCTGGTCGAAGATCTCCATGGTCCGGGCGGTGAAGCCCAGGCCGCGGGACTCCCCGGTGCGTGCCGCCAGCTTCTCCAGCACGATGACGTCGGCGCCCGCGAGGCGTAGCTCACCGGCGAGCATCATGCCGGCCGGCCCCGCTCCCGCGACGATCACTTGTGCGTCCATCGGTCCTCCTCGTGAAATCCCGCCGAGGGGCGGGGAACGGCTCCTGAGGTGCGCGTGAAGGGGTGCCCCGGTCAGCCGCGGAAGCGGGCGAGACCCTGGTTCGCCGCATGGGCGGCCGCCGCGTGGCGGGGGTCGGGGGCGAGTGCCTCGTGACGTACGGCGACCTCGGCGAGCTTGATGGCGTGCTCGTCGCCGATGGCGGCGGCGGTGGCGAAGACCTCGGCGAGGTCGGGGACGCCCGCGGTGCCGGTGCCGGGCCCCGGAGTCTTCGGAGCGGGTACGGAGAACCAGCCGAGCATCGAGGCGCTGACGTCCCGCGCGACCAGGTACGAGGCGTGGCGCTGGTCGGCCGGCAGGTGCTCGACGACCAGGCGGACCGCCGCCGGGCCGGTGACGGAGTGGATGAGCGGCACCGGGTGGCGCTGGGGTACGGAGGCGTAGACGCCGGAGTACTCGGCCACCAGGTCGTCGAGCGCGCCGGCCGCCCCTTCGGCGTCGCCGGTGCGCGGGTCCTCCTCGCCCGGCCGGACGCCGTGGGTGTGGCTCGCGTAGCGCGCGGCCCAGTACCCGAGCCCCTGGGCCAGTTCCTGCCGCTGCAGGAGGTTCTCGTCCCCCGCCCGGGACAGGGCCCGTACCGCGTGGGCGGTCCGGATGACCCCGTGGGTGAGGACGCCCGACATCCCGGGGAGCAGCCGCGGCCACCACCGGGCGAGCACGTCCGGCCAGGGGGCGAGGGCGAGTTCGCGGGCGAAGAGGGCGGTCCAGTCGGCCACCCGGCTGAACTGCCCGAGCGCGGACCGCCAGTCGTCCGCGTCCGCCGGGTCGATCGCCCACCGGGGCTCGGGGACGTCGTGGTAGGTGTGGGTACGGAGGTTCTGCTCGACCCAGCGGGGTACGTCGTCGGTGTACCCCATGTGCGCCAGCGCCTCGGCGGCCATCGGCGCGTGGTTGACGAAGCGGGGCCCGTGCTCGTACCCGACTCCGCGCAGCCGCTCCAGGGCCCCGCTCACGGCGTCGGTGTAGGTCGTGGGGGCCACGGGGTCATCCGTCCTTGATGTCGCAGATGGTGGCGCCCGTGCTCACGGTGGCTCCCGGGGCGAGCAGGCCCGTGACGACGCCGGAGCGGTGGGCGTTGAGGGGCTGCTCCATCTTCATGGCCTCCAGGACGACGATGAGGTCGCCGCCCTCGACCTGCTGGCCCTCCTCCACGGCCACCTTGACGACGGTGCCCTGCATGGGGGAGGTGAGGGTGTCGCCGGAGACCACCGCCGTACGTGTTCCTCCGCCGCGCGGGCGGGACCTGGCGGGTCCGGCCGGTGCGGGGGCGTTCCGAGCGGCGCCGTTCCCGGCCGGGGCGAGGAAGGACGGCAGGACCACGTCGAGCCGCTGCCCGCCGACCTCGACGACGACCCGTTCGCGGAGGGACTCCGATCCGGCCGCCTCGGGGGGCGGGACGAACGCCTCGATGGTGTTGGCGAACTCGGTCTCGATCCACCGGGTGTGGACGGTGAACGGGTCGGCGGTGAAGGCGGGGTCGGCGACCACGGCGCGGTGGAAGGGGAGGGCGGTCGCCATTCCCTCGACGGTGAACTCCGCGAGTGCTCGGGCGGCCCGCTGGAGGGCCTGTTCGCGGGTGGCGCCGGTGACGATGAGCTTCGCGAGCAGCGAGTCCCACGCCGGGCCGATCACGGAGCCGGACTCGACGCCAGCGTCGAGGCGGACGCCCGGCCCGGTCGGCGGGGCGAACAGCGTCACGGTGCCGGGGGCGGGGAGGAAGCCCCGGCCGGGGTCCTCGCCGTTGATCCGGAACTCGAAGGAGTGCCCGCGCGCGACGGGGTCGTCGTAGCCGAGCTCCTCGCCGTCGGCGATGCGGAACATCTCGCGGACCAGGTCGAGGCCGGTGACCTCCTCGGAGACCGGGTGCTCGACCTGGAGGCGGGTGTTGACCTCCAGGAAGGAGATCGTGCCGTCGGCCCCGACGAGGAACTCGACCGTACCGGCGCCGACGTAGCCGGCCTCCCTCAGGATCGCCTTGGACGCCGCGTACAGCTCGGCGTTCTGGGCGTCGGTGAGGAACGGCGCGGGGGCCTCCTCCACCAGCTTCTGGTGGCGGCGCTGGAGGGAGCAGTCACGGGTGGAGACGACGACGACGTTGCCGTGGGTGTCGGCCAGGCACTGCGTCTCCACGTGGCGGGGCTTGTCGAGGTAGCGCTCGACGAAGCACTCGCCCCGGCCGAAGGCCGAGACGGCCTCGCGGACGGCGGAGTCGTACAGCTCCGGGATCTCCCCCAGGGTCCTGGCGACCTTGAGCCCGCGGCCGCCGCCGCCGAAGGCGGCCTTGATCGCGATCGGGAGCCCGTTGCGCTCGGCGAAGGCCACTACCTCGTCGGCGTCGCCCACCGGGTCCGGCGTACCGGCCACGAGCGGGGCGCCGGCGCGCTGGGCTATGTGGCGGGCGGCGACCTTGTCACCCAGGTCGCGGATGGCCTGCGGGGGCGGGCCGATCCAGGTCAGGCCGGCGTCGAGGACCGCCTGGGCGAACTCGGCGTTCTCCGACAGGAAGCCGTATCCGGGGTGGATCGCGTCCGCCCCGGAGTCCGCTGCGGCCCGGAGGACCTTGCCCATGTCCAGATAGCTGGTGGCCGGGGTGTCGCCGCCGAGGGCGAACGCCTGGTCGGCGGCGCGGACGTGCGGCGCGTCCCGGTCCGGATCGGCGTAGACGGCCACGCTCGCGATCCCCGCGTCCCGGCAGGCGCGGGCGACGCGGACGGCGATCTCGCCACGGTTGGCGATGAGCACCTTGCGCATGTCAGCCGGCCCGGGCCGGGCTCACCGCGGGGCCCTTCGGTCCGGCCTGGGCGAAGCGTCCGTCCGCGGACTCCAGCGGCCCCAGGGTCCCGTCGAAGAAGATCAGCGGTTCCTGGGCGCCGCCCGGCGCGGCCAGCTCCAGGACCTCGCCGACCACGATGTCGTGGTCCCCGCCGGCGTGCACGGCCACCGTGGAGCAGGTCAGATAGGCCAGGGCCTCGGTGAGGACCGGAGGGCCGTCGGGGGCGAAGTGGTGCGGGACGCCGTGGAAGCCCTCCGGGCGGCGGGAGGCGAAGGCGCGGGCCAGTTCCTGCTGGCCGCCCGCGAGGAAGTTGACGGCGAAGGTGCCGTGCCGGCTGATCACGGCGTGCATCCGCGATTCCTTGTGCAGGCAGAAAAGGACGAGCGACGGGTCGAGCGAGACCGAGGTGAAGGAATTCACCGTCGTCCCTTCCGCCTCGCCTTCGGTGCCGGCGGTGATGACCGTCACCCCGGTCGCGAAAAGTCCGCAGACACGGCGGAATTCCTTCGGCGCTATCGGCTGTCTCATCTGGCTGTGGGTGAGTGAGCGCGCTGCGGGCATGTGCAATCCCTTTCCTGATCGAATGCCGGTGTCGGAGCGTGCGCGCACCTAGAGGAGTTTACGGACCTTGGACCCGGCCTTGACGATGCCGAGCAGGAATTCCCGGCCGACGCTGTTCATCTCCGGGGGCGCCTCGACCGAGGCCCAGTAGAGGAAACGGGCCATGGTGGCGACCGACGGATAGATGAACCGCTTGTTCTCGTCCTTCCATCCGAAGACGGGATTGACGATGGGCGACTCGTCGAGAAGCTTGAAGATGATGTCGGCCGCCTCGTCCCCGGACAGGGCGCCCGCCTCGTACTTCTCGCAGGCCTCCGCCGTCGTCTCGAGGAGGATCTTGAACTTGTCGCTCTGCGGCCACCACAGTCCGGGGTGGTCGTTCTGCTCCAGCTCCCGGAAGTGACGCTGGTCCTTGTCCTTGAAGTGCTTCAGGCGGGCCCGGGTCAGGCGCATCGTGCCGGGGGTGATGAACGAACCCCAGACCCGGAAGACGGCGTTCCAGAGGCGGAAGTGCGAGAAGGCGATGAAGGAGCTGTTGACGATCTCGTCGTTGTACTGGAGCAGCCCCTGCTCCAGGCGCTCCACGTACGCGAAGCGCTCGGCCGAGAAGTCGCCGTCCTTGAGGGCCTCGAGGAGTCGCGAGGTGAGGGCGTCGACCACTTCGAGGGTGTTGGACAGGCCCCGGGAGAACAGCGGGTCCAGGAAGCCGGCGGCGTGCGACATCAGGCACCAGCGGTCGCCGATGGTCTGCTTGGAGGAGTACTGGAGCCGGTCCGTCGAGACCCACTCGCGGACCTTGCTCGCCCCGTCGAACTGCCGCTTGACCGCCGGGTACTTGTCGAGGAAGAGCTCGAACTCCTGCTCGGGGCTGATGTCCTTGGGCTTGGGGTAGGTGCGCTCGTCCATGGTCAGGCCGACGCTGCACAGCGGGTTGCGGGAGTCCTTGTGGTTGTCGAACGGGATGATCCAGAACCAGCCGCGTTCGATCAGGTGGTGCATCGTGCCGGTGTGCCAGTCGGCCGGCGGCCGCAGCTCCTTGGGGTGGCCGCTGACGTCGTCGAACCGCTTCACGCCCACGTAGTGCGTGAACATGGAGCGGGAGTGGTGCTTGAAGCGGGCCGGCTTGTCGCGCAGGTCGAACTTCTCGGCGAGCGGCGAGCGGAACCCGGAGGCGTCCACCACGTACTTCGCGCGGAACGACTCGGGCTCCGCGCCCGGCGCGCCGCTGCGGCCCGTGACCGTGACGCCGTCGTCGTCGAAGTCGACGTCACTGGCACGCCAGCTCTGCTTCGCCACACAGCCGTACTTCACGGCGACGTGGAACATGAAGGAGTCGCTGTCCTGCCGGAACATGTGGCTGTTCTGGTGGAAGATCTTGGGCAGCGCCAGCTGGGTCGCCTCGCGCGGGTCGGGCTCCTTGCCGACCTCGTGCTTCATGAACCCGAAGTGGGCCTTGGTGCCGAAGGTGGGAGCGATGTCCCTGGTGCTCTGCCGCACACTGGCCAGGCTCTTGAGTTCGGGGAGCTCGTGGCGCTCGGCGAGAATGTGGATCCATTCGACGAGCTGCGGGGTCATCGACTCACCGACCGCGAATCGCGGATGGGTTGTTGCGTCGACGAGAAGAACCCTCGCTCCGTGTTTCGCGAGAATGGCTCCGGTCACCGATCCGGCGATACCGGAACCCAGGATGATGACGTCGTACGTCGCTTCCCTGGGTATGTCGTCCGTTCCTTTGGGCCTTTCGTTCGCCTGCGTGACCACGGGCCGTCTCCTTCGTCAGGTGGGGTGCGATCAGGTGCGAAAAGAGGGCATGAAAAACGGGCCCCTCCGGTGGCTTGGAATAGCCTTGGGGAGGAACCCGAAAAACGGCACGACTGAACCGCTGAGGAAAGCGTGACAGGAATTGCCCGGGCGGTCAACCCCTGCCGGGAAAAGGCGGGTCGACCAGAGCCGGCCTGGGCTCAGCCACGCCGCCCGGCCGCTTCGGCGACGCCGGGGTGGGCGGGTTCGAGGAGCTGGACGAGCAGGGAGCGCAGCTCGTCCTCGCCACCGGGCCCGAGCAGCGAGGCGATGTCCGCGGCGAGCTGGTCGACGGCATGGGCGACCGCCTTCAGCTGGGTGTGCCCGAACTCGGTGAGCTCCAGGGCGTGCCGGCGCCGGTCGTGCGGGTCGCGCCCGCGGTGGACCATGCCGCCGTCGACGAGCTCGTCGACCAGCTGCGAGGTCGCGGGCCCCGTGATGGCCAGTTCCTGGGCCAGCCGCTGCTGCGGACAGGGCCCGGAGATGGCGAGGATGGACAGCGGTCCGTAGTGGCGGACCCGGAGGCCCGTCCCGGTCAGCTTCTCGTCGCCGAGCCGGCGCAACCGGTGGTGGGCCTGCTCGACGAGGTGCTCGGTGCCCTGCACGAGGTCCTGGGTGCCCTGCGGGAGCAGCCGCGCCAACAGGGTGTTGAGGCGGGTGACCTGCTCGGGGCTGAGGGCGGCGGTGAGCCGCGCGTCCCGCTCGGCGACCGCGCGGCGTCCCGCCTCCACGGCGGATCGGCCCACGTCGGTCAGGGAGAGGATGTACTGGCGGCGGTTGTCCGGATTGCGTGTGCGGAGGACCTGGCCCCGGTCTTCCAGGCGGTCGATGACGCCGACCATGATGGTCCGGTTGATGCCGAGGCGCTCGGCCAGGTCGAGCTGGGAGACCCAGTCACCGCCGGTCAGCGCGTCCAGGACGAGGAAGTCCCGGGAGCCGTCCTCGGGGCCGTCCGCGAGGGACGTGAAGTGGGCGAAGACGCGGCGCAGGAGGTAGCCGATGAATCCGGTGAGCGCCTCCGGCAGGACGCCGGGGACCTCGGCCGTGGCCTCGGTCGCCGAGATGGGGTTTCGCGTTGCGTCGGGCTCGCCTCGCACGATCGTCATCTCCCCTTCGGAACCGGGTAACCGAGTATACGGCGGACGGCCGCGGCCGAACGGGGCCCGGACCACCGGCTTTCCCCTGCCGAGGGAACCGCGCCCTCCCGAGGCGCCGTCCCCTGCCGGGGGATCCCTCCCCTCCCGTACGTGCCGCCCCCGCCGTACGCGCCCGCCTCCTCCGGACACGCCTGACCCCGCCCGGAGGGAGAGAGGGTGGCCCGGGCGGGGTCAGGGTGGAGCGGGCGGAACGTGGCGGGCACGGCTCAGTGAGGCTGCGCCTGCGGTGCCGTGGCCTTGATGGTGCCGAGGGTCACGAGCAGGGCGAGCAGGTAGATGCCGCCGCCGATGAGGAGCCCGTAGGAGTAGCCGGTGGTGAGCGCTTCGGAGCGGTCGCCGGACAGCCTGCCCTCGGTGATGACCGAGGCGGTCGCGGCGAGGATGGCGAGACCGACCGCGCCGCCGATCTGCTGGCTGGTGTTGATCAGGCCCGCCGCGATCCCGGTGTCCTCGGGGGAGACCCCGCGGACGCTGATGACGGTGACGGTGACGAAGACCAGGCCGAGGCCGAACCCGCAGACCAGCTGGGCGGGCAGGAGAGCGACGAAGGCGTTCTGGCCGGGTGCCAGGAAGCTGAGCCAGACCATGCCGGCGATGCCGACGACGAGCCCGACGGCGATGACCGAGCGCTCGGGGACCTTGGCCAGCAGCTGCGGTCCGACGCCGCCGGCCGCGATGCCGATCCCGATGGCGAACGGGAGGTAGGCGAGGCCGGTGATCATCGGCTCGTACCCCTTGACGATCTGCATGTAGAGCGTCAGGAAGTAGAAGGTGGCGAACATGCCCGCGCCGACCAGGAACATGATCGCGTTGGCGCCGGCGCGGCTCTTGTCGGCCACGACGGCACCCGGCACCATCGGCGCCCGGCTGGAGCGCTGGATGGCGATGAAGGCGACGATCAGCACGACGGCGACGGCCAGGGCGATCAGGGTGGTGCTGTCGCCGAGGCCCTTCTCGCCCGCCCGGTTGATGCCGTAGACGAGGGACCCGAACCCGAAGGTGGCGGTGAGCGCACCGGGGATGTCGACCTTGCCGCGGTCGCGCTCGCTCTCCTTGAGAACGCTGGTGCCGATCAGCACCGCGACGGCGATCGGGATGTTGATGTACATGACCCAGCGCCAGCTGAGGAACTCGGTCAGCGCGCCGCCGAGGAGCAGGCCGACGACCGAGCCGAGCCCGCCCATGGCCCCGTACACGCCGAGCGCCTTGTTGCGCGCGGGGCCCGCCGGGAAGGTGGAGGCCAGCAGGGAGAGCGCCGTGGGCGCCGCGATGGCGGCGCCGACGCCCTGGAGGACTCGGGCGATGAGCAGGACGTCGCCGCTGCCCGCGAGACCGCCGAGCAGCGAGGCGAGGGTGAAGATGACGAGCCCGGTACGGAAGACCCGCCGGCGGCCGAAGAGGTCACCGGCCCGTCCGCCGGCCAGCAGCAGCCCGCCGAAGGCCAGGGCGTAGGCGGTGATGACCCAGCCGAGGTTGGCGTCGGAGAGGCCCAGGGCGCTCTGCATGCTCGGCAGGGCGACGGCCACGATCGTGTTGTCGAGGACCAGCATCAGCTGGGCGGCCGCGATGACCGCGAGCGCGAGGCCGAGCTTGTCCCCGGTCGGGGCCGGTGCGGCGGAGCCCGGAGGGGCCCCGGCGCCCGGTGGGACGGTTTCGGTTCTGTCCTGCATAGACATGAACGTCTCCAGAGGTGGTTCGGGGAGGTGGATCCGGCCCCTTCCCGACCCCCAGGAGCGGGACGGGCCGGCCCGGAGAGAGCGGGGTTCAGCGTCCTGCGGCGTCCTTGACGGCCCAGATGTCCAGGTCCTCGTAGGCGGCCCGCCATTCGGTCTCGTAGGCGGCGCGCAGGGGAGGCGGGAGCTTGTCGAGGATGGTGGCGACCCGGGCGGCGTCGATGTCGTCCAGGAGCCAGGGGAGGTAGCGGTTGGCGTCGCCGCCGATCCGGTTCTTCTGCTCGACGCTGAAGGCCGTCCACTCCTCCGCGCTCAAGGTCAGGTCCATGAGCGCGAGCGCCTCCCGCTCCTCGTGGTCGAGGTGGGCACGGAGGTCGGTGTACAGCGTGTCGACGAGGCCACCGAGGCGTTCGGTGCCCGCGTCGCGGTCGGCGAGGGCCGCGTCGATGTCCGTCAGCAGCGGGTCGATGACGGCGTGCTCGGCCTCCATCGCGTCGAGGAGGGCGATCTCGGCACGGGCGTCGCGCCCGTCCAGCGCCTTGTGCATCGCGGGCCAGACGGTGAGGTCCTCGGAGGTGTGGTGGGCGGTGAGGAACTTCTTGAACAGCTCCCAGCCGACCGCGGTGCTCAGTACGTGGCGCGGGTCCTCGTCCACCCGGGAGGTGATGCGCGCGATGCGCTCCAGTTCTCGGCGGAGCGCGTCGTGGATGGCGAACATCATCGTCATGTCGAGGTTCTTGAAGTCGCCCATCGTCTCTTCCCTCTCCCTGCATGCGTCCGGTCCCTGCATGCGTCCGGCTTGGGACGAGGCTATCGTCAACTCCCTTAACTATCAACTGGGGAACCATCACAGATCCAAGCACTCTGCGAAGCCGGGTCCCCTCCCCCGGCCCGGGTGCCCCCGGAGTCGGGGCTTCCGGCCGGTTACCGGGTGGTGTCCACCGACTGCCGGGAAGTGTCCACCGGCTCGTCCGCCGGCCTCTTCTCCACCTCCGGCTCCTCCTCCGGCATCCCCTTGCGGATCCGGTCCAGCGCGGGAGAGGTCGCGGCGGTGGTGATCAGCGCCATCAGCACGAGGATCGTGAACAGGTCCTGGCCGATCACCCCGAGGCCGAGCCCGACGTTCAGCACGATCAGCTCGGTCAGACCGCGGCAGTTCATCAGCGCCCCGATCGACATCGCGTCCCGCCAGGACTGGCCGGAGAGCCGGGCGGCCCCGGTCCCGCCGCCCCACTTCGCGAGCACGGCCACCGCCAGGACCGCCCCGGCCCAGAGCCACTGCACCGGGTCCGCGGCCAGCAGCGACACATCCGCCCGCAGACCGGTGGTGACGAAGAACAGCGGCAGCAGTACGGGAACGGCGAAGGCCCGCAGCCGGGCGGCCTGGTACTCGATGACCCGGCTGCCGCGCGGTGTGACCGCACCGAAGACGAAGGCCCCGAACAGGGCGTGCACCCCGATCAGGTCCGTGGCAAGGGCGCTCAGGCACAGGCCGCTGAAGAGCAGGACCAGGACCAGGCTGTCGGTGGACGTCCGCTCGGCGCGGGCGGAGAGCCGCAGCAGCACCGGCCGCAGGACACCGAACATGAAGAGGGCGAAGCCGACCGCGAACAGCGCCGTCGTGACCGCTTCCACGGGGGAGCCGGCCGCCGAGACGGCGACCACCGCCGCCAGCAGGCACCAGGCGGTCACGTCGTCGAACGCGGCGCAGGCCAGCGCCAGCACACCGACCCGCGTCCGGTACATCCCCCGGTCCGACAGGATCCGGGCCATCACCGGGAAGGCCGTGATGCTCATGGCCACCGCGATGAACAGGACGAACGGCAGCCTGTCCACTCCCTCGGGAGCGAAGGACTCGTACATCCCGAGGGCGAGCAGCGTGCCGAGCCCCAGGGGCAGGGCGATGCTCACCAGGGACACCAGCGCGGCGGTGCCGCTCTGGGCGCGGAGCGAGCCCAGCTGCAGTTCGTGTCCGATGAGGAACATGAAGATGAGCAGTCCCAGATTGCCGAGCAGCCCCAGATAGGGGAGGGACGACGGAGGGAAGAGCCACGCCTGGGCGCTGGGCCACAACCACCCCAGGAAGGAGGGACCGAGCAGCAGGCCGACGGCTATCTCGCCGACCACCGGCGGCTGGCCGGCCCCGCGCACGACGCGCGCGCCTATCTTGCAGAGCAGGATCACCACGGGGATGGCGATCAGGAGATCGGGCAGGGGATCAACCGTAGCGGCCATCAGTTCTCCAAAGGGAGGGGTGAGGGTTCTCAGGAGCCGTAGGGGTGTACGGACTTGGCGTCGCGCAGGGCTCGCGCCCACCAGAGCAGCTGGTCGAGCATGAGCTTGGCGGCGGCCTCCGCGCCCTCGGGCTCGGCCGGGAACCGGCCCTGGGCGTCGTAGTGTTCGAGGATGCGCGGGAAGAGCACCGCGTCCTTCATGCCGACCGCGTGGAACTCGGCGAAGATCTGCCGCAGGTGCTCCACCGCGCGCACGCCGCCGGCCAGGGAGAGCCCGTAGCTCACGAACCCGACGGGTTTGGCCTCCCATTCGGCCTGGAAGCTGTCGACGAGGGTCTTGAAGGGGCCGGGGACACTGCGGTTGTACTCCGGGACGATCAGGACGAACGCCTCGGCGGAGGCGAGCCGGGGCCGTAGCGCCACCGCCACCGGGTCCTGCGGGTCGAGGCTTCCGGGCAGCTCGTGGTCGGCCACGTCGACGACGTCGAGGACCAGGTCCTCCCGGAGCCCGGCCAGCGCGGTGAACCAGCCGGCCACATCCGGTGCCAGCCTGCCGCCGCGCACCGAGGCGACCACGACCACGACCTTGACGGGCGACGCGGGGGAAACCACCGGGCGCCCCTCAGCCCGTCGCCGCGGAACGCGCGGCGACAGGAGTGAGGGAGAGGAACTGGGTCGCGTCGACCCGCGACAGGATCCGTCGGGTCAGGGCGGGCATCTTCGTCGAACCGTCGTCCGTGAAGACCACCGGGTCGCACACCGCGATCCGCCGGCCCCGCGTGGTGATCTCGCAGCCCCCGGCGGCCAGGACGTTCTTGACCCAGTCGGAGCCGGGGCCGTACGGCAGGGTGATGACGATGTCCTCGCCCCGGCGGAACAGCTTGACCGGGGTGGTGAAGGCACGGCCGGACTTGCGGCCGCGGTGGTGCACCTTGCCGAAGCCGGGCATCCGGCTCAGGACGGGGCCCACGAAGTGGTTGGCGACCGCCTTGTTGAAGCGGGCCACGCGTCTGTTGATGGGCACGACTGCCTCCTCGTTCTCCGCTCAGGGGCGGACAGGGGTGGGACGGGGGTTCGGGCGGAGGGGAGGGCGGGTCCTTCCGGAGCCGCCCTCCCCAACCCCCCCCCGCGGTCAGGCCTGGGGGGGGGGGGGGGGGGGGGGGGGGGGGGGGGGGGGGGGGGGGGGCGCCCCTTCCGCCCCCCCCCCTCCCCTCCCCCGCCGCTCGGTCAGGCCTGCTGCGGAGCGGCGGCCTTGGGGGTCAGCGGGCCGGTCGGCTTTCCGCCGGACTTCAGGAAGCGCTCCAGGGTGAAGTTGTCCACGAGACCCCACCGCTCGGCGATCTTGTCGCCCTCGAAGCGGAACCAGATGATGGCCTGGTGCTGGACCTGGAGCCCGGTCGGCTGGATGCCGATGAAGGGACCCGTGTGCTTGCCGTGCATCACCCAGCGGATCGCGGCCCGGTCGTCCTGGGAGATGAAGTCGAGGATCTCGTACTTGATCTCACTGAACGCGGACTGCTGGATGCGGATCGTGTGCTTGAAGGCCTCAGGTCCCCGCATGGAGTCGTCGTGACTGCCGTGGTTGCGGAAGTCCGAGGTCAGATAGCGGTCCGCGGCGGTGAGGTCCCCGAGGTCCAGGCCCTCGTGGAAGACCTTCTCGACGAGTTCGCGCTGCTGCTCGGGCGTGAGTGTGGTGGGCATGACAGTTCCTCCTCGGAACGCAGGGGTGGGGAAAGGGGTGTCGCCGGGCCGGGAGGGCTCAACGAGGGGTGTCGACGACCTCGAGGGTCCGGGCGTCGACCTCGGTCACTCCGCCGGGCGGAGAGCCGGTGCTCCAGACGATCCGGAGCCGCAGCCGCGCGAACCGCCAGCCGTCCGCCGTCCGCCGCGCGACGCCGGTGAAGCGCCCGCCGATCTGGAAGTAGGCGGAGGGCTGCGGCGGTACGGGCGAGCCGAAGTGGACGTGCGACGCGATCAGGCTCCAGCTCACCGCGGCCCGGTCGCCGTCCGGCTCGACGGAGGCGAGGGAGCCGTGGTGATGCGTACGGCTCCAGCGCTCCATGATCTGCCGCAGGAAGCCGTCGGCCCCGGCCAGACCCTGGTGGCTGCCCACCGGGAAGACGAGCTCCACGTCCTCGGTGAACAGGGACGCGGCCCACATCTCGTCGAAACCGGAGCCGGAGCCGGAGCCCGAATCCGTGCCGGAACCCGCGCCGGGCGCGGCGTCGGAGCCGGACGGGGTGTCGGCGAGTCCTTCGTCCAGGCTCGCCAGATAGCGGTCGATCAGGTTGTTCAGGGCCGCGACGTCGGACAACCGCGCCACCTCGGCGGCGAGTTCGCCGAGCGTGGGCCCCACGGATCCCGTCACGGGCCCCGTCACGGGACGCGGTGCGCGTCGGTCTCGGCGTCCGTCGAGTAGATCACCGCGTCGTCGGGGCCGTGCACGACCGCCTTGCCCGTGCCGGTGAACTTGCCGTCACCGGCGAGCCGGGCCTCGATGTCTATCTTGATGTAGGCGGCCCGGAAGCCGGTGGGGCTGATCTGGGTGACGTCCGTGTTGAAGTCCTCCCGCAGGAAGAACGAGAACGTCTCGTCACCGGTGGCCGTCCAGGAGCCGGCGCCCGTGCTCTTCTTCGTGACGACGACGAGCGAGCCGTCCTCCTTGAAGGTGACGGTGTAGTCGTCCACCTCGCCGTCGTGCGTGACCGTACCCGCCCACTGTCCGGCGGGCGTACTGGGAGAAACGGACATCGACCACACTTCCTCTCGCTGCTGCGGACAAAAAAGAATCCGCGTCCGGCACGAGGCCGGACACGGATTCTGGTGAGAGCTCGGGCCGCTGCGACGCCCGATTCGCCCGATCGCAAACGATCATGGAATCAGCGCGTGGAGCCGCCGAAAGGAGTGTGACACTCAACCTTCCGAACCGTCAACCCACCTATATTGCGGGCGTCCACCTCCCTCTCCCTCGCCCGGAAAAGCATCGTCGCCGCAGGTCACAGGTGTGATCGCGGCCGGTCACCCGCACTGGCCCCCAGTAAGTCATAGGCGCTCTCCGCCGGACGCCCACCGGCGGGGAGGGGTCCTCCGCGCTCCCTCAAGGTGAGCAGTTCATCAAGGTCGTATTCGGCTCGCTGCTTCCTTCCGTAGCGGGTGATCTTGCCGCGGGAGGCCCATTTGCGGATGGTCGCCTCACTCACTCCCATGGCCAGCGCGGCCAGCTCGGTCGACACGGTCCTGCGTCTCGGTGTCGTCATTCCGAGCACCTCGCCAGCTGACCCGCCACCATCAGCCACTGACGCGGCGGCAGCGTGTGCCCGGCGTCGCAGGAGACCTCGTTGAGGGCCGCGGCCGAGCCGCCGGCTCCGCGCACGACGGCCAGGAGCGTGCCCGTGCACTCGGGCTCCACGCACGCCCCGAGGGGCATCCCCCGCACCGGGGCCGGCCCGAAGAGGGCGCCGAGGCGCTGGAGCAGCCGGCGCACCTCCTCGTCGAACGAGACAGCGGCGGGGTGCCCGGCGATCCACTCCACCTCGTCGCGGAGGAACGCCACCAGCGACTCGATGTCGCAACCCCGCAGCCCCTTCCCCCCGCGCTCCTCGACGACGAGCCGCGCCCACGAGGCCAGTACGTCCGCGGCCTCCGTGCGCATCTCCACGGTCCGCTCGTCGAGCACGGTGCCCATGGATCTGGTGCCGCTCACCCGTTCTCGCATCCGGGCGGGCCCCGGGGTCAGGGCGTGGTCGCTCTCGCGGTACAGGCCGAGCAGGGTGAGAAGTTCACCCCGCAGCCTCTCGACGCACATCGGGCAGATACGCCCGCAGAGGGTCGCGCACTCCCGGCCTGTATGGCCGACGGGAAGTTCAGGGTTCTTGTGCATCTGACTCTTCGAATCCTTCCTTCGGTGTCCGTACATGACGGCCCCGGGCACCTGCTGTGCCAAGCGGAGAAGGGGGCCGAGGAACGGGACTCGGAGCGGGCCGAGAAGGCGGGTCCGCAGGGTGTCGCTCCGGTCCGATGCGCTGATCCGTGACAGTGATGGCTGCAAACCGCCCGACGAGCGGGAACCCGGGGTCCGAACACAGAACACGCCGTGGAGACGGCGGACGAGCGGGCGTTCACCCCCAACGGCACCATGGCAGGCAGATTCGATCTCGCGCCTCCCCGGGACGGAGGTCCCGTCTGCTCCAGGACCGAGGACAGATGAGACACCCACCGGGGGACGACTGGCAACCGGACCGTAGTGGCCGAATGAGAACAGATGACTACAGGAGTATTTATGTTGGCGTCGAACCGATCCGCTCGCGTCCTCGGCGCAGACATCGCAGCACAGCGCCCGAACGGGAAACGGAATCTGACGTGCCATCAGCCCAGAGCCCGGAGTCGCGGCCCGGCGGCGCTGGCATGGCAGGTGGCTGGCACCCACCCCCCGGGGCCGAACGCCCGGACCGGACGTCGACGCACGGAAGTGGGGTGAATGCACCGCCAAGAAGATCGACACCACCCACTCGGCGCACCGAGTCACTACCGCACTCCGCACCCGTCATGCAACGAGATGAAGATCACAATGGAAACGGAACATTACCGGCCAGTCACGGAGACCTCGGGCAAGGAACCCCCACCCCTGGACACCGAAACCGGAACCGGATACGGGACGGCGGGAAGACGCGTCAGGAAGCCACGGGCGCACCGGACGCCGCGTCCGGGTGACGCCCGGCGTGTCGCTCGCGGGAAGCGCCGCGGGGGCGGTGCAGTGTGGTGCATGAAAAAGCTCGTGGTCCCAGGCAAAACCTTCCTGCGACCACGAGCGGTGGTGGGGCGGGTGGGACTCGAACCCACGGCCGACGGATTATGAGTCCGCTGCTCTAACCGGCTGAGCTACCGCCCCGATCGGTGAGGCGCGTACATGTGTGCGCGCCGTCTGCCGCAGCATAGCCGCTCATACGATCTCCTGCTCCGGAAGATCGGCTCTGCCGACCATGAAGACAACGGCGCGCTCCGCACGGTTCCCCGAGACGCGAAAAAGGACCCCGAAGGGTCCTCTTCCGTTCCGCTCCCCCGACTGGACTCGAACCAGTAACCCTCCGGTTAACAGCCGAATGCTCTGCCAATTGAGCTACAGGGGATCGCGCTCCCCCGACTGGACTCGAACCAGTAACCTGCCGGTTAACAGCCGGCTGCTCTGCCAATTGAGCTACAGGGGATTGCTGCGTCGCACCGAACGGACCCACTCCGGATGCTCCGGGCGGGCGGTTGCTCGCTGCGACACATACATTAGCGCAAGCAGGGGGGTGCTCCGCCAATCGGTTCGCCGTGGGCACCGCGATGCATCAGGGAAGCTCTCCAGGGAAGGTGATGGCCATGCGATACAAGCTGACGTTCGTCATGGGACTCGCCCTCGGTTACGTGGTCGGCACACGTGCGGGTCGCGAGCGCTACGAGCAGTTGAGGAAGTCCGCCAAGGAGTTCGCCCAGAACCCGGCCGTGCGCAACGCCGCCGAGTCCGCCGCCCAGACCGGGCGGCAGGTCGCGGGCAAGGCCATGCACGTCGTCGGTGACCGGGTGGGCGACCGGCTGCCGCCCTCCGTGGCCGACCGGGTCCACGCGCTGCGCGAGCGGAGCATGGGCAACGGGAGGGTCGAGGAGGACGAATGGGGCACCACCAACACCTGAACCGCCCCGCGTGCGGCAGAATCACCTGTCATGGGGATAGTCGCCGGACTCGACAGCTCAGCGGAGTTCACACGCATCGTCGTCTGTGACACGGACACGGGTGCCGTACTGCGGCAGGGGTACGCCCCTCATCCGGGCGAACCCAAGGCCGTCGACGTCGACCCGCAGACCTGGCTGCTCTCCCTCGGGGAGGCCGCGACCGGCGGCCTCCTCGAGGGCGTGCAGGCCATCGGCGTGTCCGCGCAGCAGCACGGGGTCGTACCGCTCGACGCGCAGGGCGGCCTCGTGCGGCCCGCGCTCGTCCGCAACGACAAGCGGGCCCAGGTGGCCGCCGCCGATCTCGTGGAGTCGCTGGGCGGACGCCGGGCCTGGGCCGAGGCCGTCGGCTCCGTGCCCGGCTCCGGGCAGCCGGTCGCCAAGCTGCGCTGGCTCGCCCGCACCGAGCCCGAGCACGCCCGCCGCATCGCGATGGTCCTCCAGCCGCACGACTGGCTGGTCTGGCAGCTCCTCGGCCGCCCCGCCCGGCGGACCACCGACCGCGGCGCCGCCTCCGCCACCGGCTACTGGTCGGCCCGCACCGGCGCGTACCGCCCCGACCTCGTCGAGCTGGCCCTCGGCCACCAGGCCGTGCTGCCCGAGGTCCTCGGGCCCGCAGAGGCGGCCGGCACCACGCCCGAGGGGCTCCTCATCTCCGCCGGTACGGGCGAGACGATGGCCGCCGCGCTCGGGCTCGGGCTCGGCCCCGGCGACGCGGTGGTCTCGCTCGGCGCCTCCGGCTCCGTGATGGCCGTCCACCACGAGACGCTCGCCGACCACAGCGGCATGATCACCTCCTTCGCCGACGCCACCGGCATGCACCTCCCCGTCGTCCACACCTCCAACGCGGTGCGGGCCCTGCGCGGTACCGCGGAGATGCTGGGCGCCGAGTCGCTCGACGAGCTGTCCGCGCTCGCCCTGAAGTCGACGCCGGGCGCCTCCGGGCTCGTCCTGCTGCCCTATCTGGAGGGCGAGCGGACCCCGAGCCTGCCGCACTCGGCGGGCACGCTCAGCGGGCTGCGGCGCGAGTCGATGAAGCCCGAGCACCTGGCGCGGGCCGCGTTCGAGGGGATGCTCTGCGCGCTCACCGACGCCATGGACGTGCTGCGCGGGCGGGGCGTCGAGGTGCGGCGGATCTTCCTGCTCGGCGCGGCGGCCGCGCTGCCGGCCGTGCAGGCGCTCGCACCCGCGCTGTTCGGCGCGCAGGTCGTCGTCCCCCAGCCGGCCGACTACGCCGCGCTCGGTGCGGCCCGGCAGGCCGCCTGGGCCCTCGGGGTGGCACACGGCACGCTGTCGCCGTCCACTCCCCCGGCCTGGCAGGGCGCCGCCGCGCAGATCCTGGAGCCGGGCGAGGACCGGTCGGCGGGGCAGGCGGTGCGGCAGCAGTACGTGGCGACGCGGGAGCAGATCCACCCGGGTGCGTTCGGTTCGTAAAGTCTTCGCCAGGGCTCGCCGCGCCCCCTAAACGAGTCGTCACGTCTCGGGGGCGCGGGCGATAGTAGGAGCCGTGCTCATAAGACTTCTCCGAACCCACCTCGGGCCCTATCGAAAACCCATCGCCCTGCTCGTGCTGCTGCAGTTCCTGCAGACCTGCGCGAGCCTCTACCTGCCGACCCTGAACGCGGACATCATCGACAACGGTGTCGTCGCGGGGGACACCGGCTACATCCTGCGCTTCGGCGCCCTGATGGTCGGCGTCTCCGTCGTCCAGGTGGTCTGCAACATCGGTGCCGTGTTCTACGGCGCCCGTACGGCGTCCGCCCTGGGCCGGGACGTGCGCGGTGCGGTCTTCGACCGGGTGCAGTCCTTCTCCGCGCGGGAGCTGGGGCACTTCGGCGCGCCCTCGCTGATCACCCGTACGACCAATGACGTGCAGCAGATCCAGATGCTGGTCCTGATGGCGTTCACCCTGATGGTCTCCGCGCCCATCATGTGTGTCGGCGGCATCGTGATGGCCCTCGGCCAGGACGTGCCGCTCTCGGGCGTGCTGCTCGCCGTGGTGCCGATCCTCGGGATCTCCGTCTCGCTGATCGTGCGGAGGATGCGGCCGCTCTTCCGGACGATGCAGGAGCGTCTCGACACGGTGAACCGGGTGCTGCGCGAGCAGATCACCGGCAACCGGGTGATCCGGGCGTTCGTGAAGGACTCCTACGAGGAGGAGCGGTTCCGCGCGGCCAACGCCGAGCTGACCGACGTGTCGATGGCGACCGGGCGGCTGATGGCGCTGATGTTCCCGACGGTGATGACGGTCGTGAACATCTCCAGCGTGGCCGTCGTCTGGTTCGGCGCGCACCGCATCGACAGCGGCGGGATGCAGATCGGCGCGCTGACCGCCTTCCTCGCCTATCTGATGCAGATCGTGATGGCGGTCATGATGGCCACCTTCATGTTCATGATGGTGCCGCGGGCCGAGGTCTGCGCGGAGCGCGTCCAGGAGGTCCTCGGGACCGAGTCGAGCGTGGTGCCGCCGGTGGATCCGGTGCGGACGCTGGACCGGCGGGGGCATCTGGAGGTCAGGGGGGCGGAGTTCCGCTACCCGGGCGCCGAGGAGTCCGTCCTGAAGGACGTGGGCCTGGTCGCACGGCCCGGCGAGACCACCGCGGTCATCGGCTCCACCGGCAGCGGCAAGTCCACCCTCCTCGGACTCGTCCCCCGGCTCTTCGACGCCACCGGCGGCGAGGTCCTCGTCGACGGCGTCGACGTCCGCAGACTCGACCCCGAACTGATGGCCAGGACCGTCGGACTCGTCCCCCAGAAGCCCTACCTCTTCTCCGGGACCATCGCCACCAACCTGCGGTACGGAAAGCCCGACGCCACCGACGAGGAACTCTGGCACGCCCTCGGCGTCGCCCAGGCCGCCGACTTCGTACGGAAGCTCGAGAAGGGTCTTGACGCCCCCATCGCCCAGGGCGGCACCAATGTCTCCGGCGGCCAGCGGCAGCGGCTCGCCATCGCCCGGACGCTGGTGCAGCGGCCGGAGATCTATCTGTTCGACGACTCGTTCTCCGCGCTCGACTACGAGACGGACGCCCTGCTGCGGGCCGCGCTCGCCCGGGAGACGGCCGACTCGACCGTCGTGATCGTCGCCCAGCGGGTCTCCACCATCCGGGACGCCGACCGCATCGTCGTCCTCGACGAGGGCCGGGTCGTCGGCACCGGACGGCACCGGGACCTGATGGCGGACAACGAGACGTACCGGGAGATCGTCCTCTCCCAGCTCACCGAGGCGGAGGCAGCCTGATGGCCGGTCCTGGCGGACGCATGATGGCCGGTGGCGGCCCCGACCAGCGGTCGATGGACTTCAAGGGCTCGGGAAAGCGGCTGGTCAAGCAGCTGGCGCCCGAGCGCGGCGCGCTCTGGGTGATGCTGATCGCCGGTGTGCTGTCGGTGGCGGCCTCCGTGGTCGGCCCGAAGATCCTCGGCAGGGCGACCGACCTCGTCTTCGCGGGCGTCATCGGGAACCAGATCAAGGACGGGACGAAGACGGAGGCGATCGCGAGGCTGCGCGCCGCCGGCGACTCCGGCATGGCGGACATGCTGACCGGCGTCGACTTCACGCCGGGGCGCGGGATCGACTTCTCCGCCGTCGGCGAGGTGCTGCTCGTGGTCCTCGGCGTGTACGTGGCGGCGGGCCTGCTCATGCTGGTCTCCACCCGCATGTCGATCAAGGTGATCAACCGGACCGTCTACCGGATGCGGGAGGACGTCCAGACGAAGCTGGCGCGGCTTCCCCTCTCGTACTTCGACAAGGCGAAGCGCGGCGAGGTGCTGTCGCGGGCGACCAACGACATCGACAACATCTCGCAGACGCTCCAGCAGTCGATGGGCCAGCTGATCAACTCGCTGCTCACGATCGTCGGCGTGCTCGCGATGATGTTCTGGATCTCGCCGCTGCTCGCGCTCGTGGCGCTGGTCACGGTGCCGGTCTCGGTCCTCGTCGCGGCGCGGATCGGCAAGCGCTCGCAGCCGCACTTCGTCCAGCAGTGGAAGTCCACGGGCGCGCTCAACGCGCACGTGGAGGAGATGTACAGCGGGCACAACCTGGTGAAGGTCTTCGGTCGGCAGGCGGAGTCCGCGGCGGACTTCCGCGAGCAGAACGACGCCCTCTACGAGGCCGGGTTCAAGGCGCAGTTCAACAGCGGTGTGATGCAGCCGGTGATGTTCTTCATCTCGAACATCAACTACGTCCTGGTGGCCGTCGTCGGCGGGCTGCGGGTGGCGAGCGGCACGCTGTCCATCGGTGACGTGCAGGCCTTCATCCAGTACTCGCGCCAGTTCTCCATGCCGCTGACGCAGGTCGCGTCGATGGCGAACCTGGTGCAGTCGGGCGTCGCGTCGGCCGAGCGGATCTTCGAGCTGCTCGACGCGGAGGAGCAGGAGCCGGACGCCCCGAAGAGCGAGAGCGAGACGCCCGCGGACCTCAAGGGCAAGGTGGCCCTCGAGGGCGTCTCCTTCCGTTACGAGGCGGACAAGCCGCTCATCGAGGACCTGTCGCTCACGGTGGAACCGGGGCAGACGGTCGCGATCGTCGGCCCGACGGGGGCGGGCAAGACGACCCTGGTGAACCTGCTCATGCGGTTCTACGAGGTGACGGGCGGCCGGATCACCCTGGACGGGGCGGACATCGCGAGGATGTCCCGGGAGGAGCTGCGGACCGGGATCGGCATGGTCCTCCAGGACACCTGGCTGTTCGGCGGCACCATCGCCGACAACATCGCGTACGGCGCCACGCGCGCGGTGACCCGGGCGGAGATCGAGGAGGCGGCGCGGGCCGCGCACGCCGACCGGTTCGTCCGCACCCTGCCCGAGGGGTACGACACGGTCATCGACGACGACGGGGCGGGGGTCAGCGCGGGTGAGAAGCAGCTGATCACCATCGCGCGGGCGTTCCTGTCCGACCCGGTGATCCTCGTCCTCGACGAGGCCACCAGCTCGGTCGACACCCGCACGGAGGTCCTGATCCAGAAGGCGATGGCGCGCCTGGCCCACGGGCGCACCTCGTTCGTGATCGCGCACCGGCTCTCCACGATCCGGGACGCGGACGTGATCCTGGTGATGGAGAACGGGTCGATCGTCGAGCAGGGCACGCACGAGCACCTGCTCGCGTCCGGCGGGGCGTACGCCCGGCTGTACGCGGCGCAGTTCGCCCAGGCGGTGGCCGAGGTCGACTGACCCGGGGCCGGTTCACGGCCGGCCCCTGCCGCGGTCGACGCGGCACGGGCCGGCCGGACGGGACTTCTGGGGGACGCCCTAGTCGAGGTAGCCGCGCAGTTGGTCGGCGTACGCGTGGTCGCGGAGTTTGTCGAGGGTCTTGGACTCGATCTGACGGATGCGTTCGCGGGTCACGCCGAAGAGGCGCCCTATCTCCTCCAGGGTCCGGGGCCTGCCGTCGTCGAGGCCGTAGCGGAGCTGGACGACCTTCCGTTCGCGTTCCCCGAGGGTGGAGAGCACGTCCTCCAGGTGGCGCCGGAGCAGCAGGAAGGCGGCGGACTCGACGGGTGAGGCGGCGTCGCCGTCCTCGATGAGGTCCCCGAGGGCGACGTCGTCCTCCTCGCCGACGGGGGCGTGCAGGGAGACCGGTTCCTGGGCGAGGCGGAGGACCTCGCCGACGCGCTCGGGGGCCACGTCCAGTTCGGCGGCGACCTCCTCCGCGGTGGGTTCGTACCCGCGTTCCTGGAGCATGCGGCGCTGGACGCGGATGACCCGGTTGATGAGTTCGACGACGTGCACGGGGACGCGGATGGTCCGGGCCTGGTCGGCGAGGGCCCGGGACATCGCCTGGCGGATCCACCAGGTGGCGTACGTGGAGAACTTGTAGCCGCGCGCGTAGTCGAACTTCTCGACGGCCCGGATGAGGCCGAGGTTCCCCTCCTGGACGAGGTCGAGCATGGTGAGGCCGCGGCCCACGTACCGCTTGGCGACGGAGACGACGAGGCGGAGGTTGGCCTCGATGAGCCTGCGCTTGGCGATCCGGCCGAGGACGACGAGCCGGTCCAGGTCGCCCGCGAGCCGGGAGTCGAGGTCGGGGGTGCCGGCGAGTTTCTCCTCGGCGAAGAGTCCGGCCTCGACGCGGCGGGCGAGCTCGACCTCCTCCTCCGCGCTGAGCAGCGGGATGCGGCCGATCTCGCGGAGGTACTGGCGGAAGAGGTCGGACGAGGGCGCGTTGCCTCCGGGGTCGGGGCGGGGGCGCTGCGGCGGGACCTCCGGAGGCTCGTCCGGTTCGCCGAGGGAAGGCTCCTGCGACTCGGTCCGGGTCTCGGTCTGCACGGCGGGCGACCTCCTGGAGGGGCGGAACGGCACCGTCGTCCAGTGTGGGGTACGACACATCACCGCCACGAGGGGCGTGCGGTGACTTTTTGAGACCGGGGCGTGACGGAACGTACGTCAGAGCGCGGCGGCGCCGTTGTTCCGCAGGGACTGCCCGTACTGGGTGAGGATCCACAGTTCGTTCTGGACGGCGGCGAGCTGCTCGGGGTCGCCGTGGGCGCCGAGTCGGGCGAGGGTGCCCTGGACGTCGCGGATGCGGCGGTCTACGGCGCGGAGCCGGACGGTGACGAGCTGGTCGCCCGCGTAGGCCTCGTCGACGGTCTTGGCGAAGATCGTCTCGACGGCGAGTTCGGTGACGAGGGCGCGGACGGTGTCGTTGGGGGCTGCCTCGCGTACGGCGGCGAGGTAGTCGGGCGGGGCTCCGGTGGCGCCGCCCGCGTCCTGGACGCACTGGCGGACGGCCGCGTAGGGCGGGGCGGTGAACTCGTCGGCCCCGTAGGCGTCGAAGGCCGGGGAGACCAGTTCGGGGCGCTGGAGGGCGAGCTTGAGGAGTTCGCGCTCGGTGCGGTGGGCGGGGCTGCGCAGGTTGAGCGCGGGGCCCGCGGCCGCCTGGGCGGGGGCGTGGATGTCGTAGCCGCGCTGGGGTGCCTGCTGCGCGGGGCCCTTCCCGCCGCGGTCGCGGGCCCAGCGGGCGAGCTGGGCGACCCGCTTGACGACGAACTGGGTGTCGAGGATGCCGAGCATGCCGGCTAGTTGCACGGCGACCTCGTGCTGGGCGCCGACGTTCTTGATGCGGGCGACGACGGGTGCGGCCTCGTCGAGGGCGGCGGCCCGGCCGGCGGGGGTCTCCAGGTCGTACCGCTTGACGATCTGGCGGAGGGCGAACTCGAAGAGCGGGGTGCGGGGCTTGACGAGGTCGGCGACGGCCTCGTCGCCCTTGGCGAGGCGCAGTTCGCAGGGGTCCATGCCGTCGGGGGCGATGGCGATGTACGTCTCGGCGGCGAACTTCTGGTCGTCCTCGAAGGCGCGCAGGGCGGCCTTCTGGCCGGCGGCGTCGCCGTCGAAGGTGAAGATGACCCGGGCCGAGCCGTTGTCCATGAGGAGCCGGCGGAGGATCTTGATGTGGTCGCCGCCGAAGGCGGTGCCGCAGGTGGCGATGGCGGTGGTGACCCCGGCGAGGTGGCAGGCCATGACGTCGGTGTAGCCCTCGACGACGACGGCCCGGCTGACCTTGGCGATGTCCTTCTTCGCCAGGTCGATGCCGTAGAGCACCTGGGACTTCTTGTAGATCGGGGTCTCGGGGGTGTTGAGGTACTTGGGCCCGTTGTCGTCGTCGCGGAGCTTGCGCGCGCCGAAGCCGACGATCTCGCCGCCGACGTCCCTGATCGGCCACATGAGGCGGCCGCGGAAGCGGTCGATGGGGCCGCGGCGGCCGTCCTGGGAGAGACCGGAGAGGATCAGTTCCTTGTCGGAGAAGCCCTTGCCGCGCAGGTAGCGGGTGAGGTGGTCCCAGCCGGCCGGGGAGTAGCCGACGCCGAAGTGGGCGGCGGCGGCCTGGTCGAAGCCGCGCTCGGCGAGGAACGTGCGGCCGATCTCGGCCTCGGGCGAGTCGAGTTGGTCGGCGTAGAACCGGGCGGCGGCCTGGTGCGCCTCGACCAGGCGGATGCGTTCTCCGCGCTGGTGGCCGGGGTTGTAGCCGCCTTCCTCGTACCGCAGGGTGATGCCCGCCTTGGCGGCGAGGCGCTCGACCGTCTCCGAGAAGGTGAGGTGGTCGATCTTCATCACGAAGGCGATGGTGTCACCGCCCTCCTGGCAGCCGAAGCAGTGGAAGAGTCCCTTGCTGGGGCTGACCTGGAAGGACGGCGACTTCTCGTCGTGGAAGGGGCAGAGGCCCTTGAGGTTTCCGCCGCCCGCGTTGCGGAGCTGGAGGTACTCGGACACGACGGCGTCGATCGGGACCGCGTCCCGGACCGCCTTCACGTCGTCATCGTTGATCCTGCCTGCCACGCGTGAAGTCTACGGGGGCGCGGACCCTACGGGATCAGGCTGTCCAGGGGGACGGACGGGTCGGCGAGGGCGTCGGGGTGCACGGCCGCCTTGGAACGGATGATCCGCTGGATGGGGTCTGTGACGTCCCACACGTTCACGTTCATCCCGGCGAGGACCCGGCCGTCCTTGAGCCAGAAGGCGATGAACTCGCGCTTGCCGGTGTCGCCGCGGACGACGACCTGGTCGTACGTGCCCGGGGGCGCCCAGCCGGAGTACTCCATGCCGAGGTCGTACTGGTCGGAGAAGAAGTAGGGGACGCGGTCGTAGGAGACGGGCTGCCCGAGCATGGCGCGGGCGGCGGCGGGCCCGGCGTTGAGGGCGTTGGCCCAGTGCTCGACGCGGAGCCGGGTGTGGAGCAGCGGGTGATGGGCGGCGGCGACGTCACCGGCGGCGTAGATGTCGGGGTCGGAGGTGCGCAGCGACTCGTCGACGGCGACGCCGCCGCCGTCGGCACGGTCGACGAGGGCGAGTCCGGAGTTCTCGGCGAGGGCGGTACGGGGGGCGGCGCCGATCGCGGCGAGCACGGCGTGCGCCGGGTGCTCCTCGCCGTCGTCGGTGCGGACGGCGAGGACCATGCCGTCCTGGCCGACGATCTCGGTGAGCCGGGCGCCGAAGTGGAAGCGGACGCCGTGGTCGGTGTGGAGGTCGGCGAAGAGCTGGCCGAGCTCGGGGCCGAGGACCCGGTGGAGCGGGGTGGGGTCGGATTCGACGACGGTGACCTCGGCGCCGTAGCCGCGGGCGGCGGCGGCGACTTCGAGGCCGATCCAGCCGGCGCCCGCGATCACCAGGTGGCCGTTGTCGCGGCCGAGGCCGGCGAGGACCTGGCGGAGGCGGTCGGCGTGGGCGAGCCGGCGCAGGTGGTGGACGCCGGCGAGTTCGGTGCCGGGGACGTCGAGGCGGCGGGGCTCGGAGCCGGTGGCGAGGAGCAGCTTGTCGTAGCGGATGACGGTGTTGTCGCCGAGGCGGACGGTGCGGGCCTCGCGGTCGACGGTGGTGACGGGCTGTCCGAGGTGCAGCTCGATGTCGTGCGCCGCGTACCAGGCGGCGTCGTGGACGAAGGCGCTGTCGCGTTCCTTGGCGCCGGTGAGGTAGCCCTTGGAGAGGGGTGGGCGCTCGTACGGGTGGTCGCGCTCGTCGCCGATGAGGATCACCCGGCCGTTGAACCCTTCGGAGCGGAGTGTCTCCGCCGCCCTGGCGCCGGCCAGGCCCCCTCCGACGATGACAAAGGTCTGATCCGCGTCGACCACGTCGTTACCTCCTCGTTGCGACCGTTTCCAACCTACGCCCCCGGGCGTCCGTCCGGCCGTACCGCCCCGGGGCGTGCATGCGAGCGTCCCGCACGCGGGAGGACGGCGGAAGGGGGCCCTCAGGCGTGGTGGGGGCGGAGGCGGGTGTGGAGGGCGCGGGCGGAGGCGTCGGTGAGGGAGGCGATCTGGTCGACGATGACGCGCTTGCGGGCCCGGTCGTCGGGTGCGGCCTCGAACGCGGAGCGGAACTGGGGTTCGAGTCCGTCGGGGGCGCGGGCGACGAGGGCCTCGGCGAGTTCGGCGACGACGACGCGCTGGTCGGCGCGGAGGGCCTCCTGCTCGGCGCGCTGCATCACGTACCGGTCGGCGACGGCCTTGAGGACGGCGCATTCGTTGCGGGCCTCGCGGGGGACGACGAGCTCGGCGCCGTAGCGGGTGAGGCGGCCGGAACCCCACGCACCTCGTGTGGCGCCCTCGGCTGCGAGGCAGAAGCGGCCGATGAGCTGGCTCGTGGCGTCCTTGAGGCGGGCCTGGGCGACGGCGGAGCCGTCGTAGCCGTGCGGCCACCATTCCTGGTCGGTGAGCCGGTCGAGGGCTTCGGCGAGCTCCTGCGGGTCGGTGTCCTCGGGTACGTAGCGGCCGACGGCGACCGCGAAGACGTCGGCGCGCTCGGGCTCGGAGAGCAGCAGGCCGGGGTCGATGTGCCCGGCGTGGAGGCCGTCCTCGAAGTCGTGCACCGAGTAGGCGACGTCGTCGGCCCAGTCCATGACCTGGGCCTCGAAGCACTTGCGGTCGGCGGGGGCGCCCCGGCGGATCCACGCGAAGACCGGCAGGTCGTCCTCGTACACGCCGAACTTGGGCGAGCCGGGGTCCTCGGGGTGGTCGCCGCGTGCCCAGGGGTACTTGGTGGCGGCGTCGAGGGTGGCCCTGGTGAGGTTCAGTCCGACGCTGACGAGCTCGCCCTGCTCGTTCTTGACGAAGCGCTTGGGCTCGATGCGGGTGAGGAGGCGGAGGGACTGGGCGTTCCCCTCGAAGCCGCCGCAGTCCTTGGCGACGTCGTTGAGCGCCTGCTCGCCGTTGTGCCCGAAGGGCGGGTGGCCCATGTCGTGGGAGAGACAGGCGGCCTCGACGAGGTCGGGGTCGCAGCCGAGGGCGGCGCCGAGTTCCCGCCCGACCTGGGCGCACTCCAGGGAGTGGGTGAGCCGGGTGCGGGGACTGGCGTCCCATGCGTGGCTGGGGGCGCCCCCGGCGTGAGCGAAGCCGAAGGCGTGGGGGAGGGTGCCGGGGGTGACGACCTGGGTCTTTCCGGCGAGCCTGCGGAGCGCGGCGGAGTGCAGCACCCGGGCGCGGTCGCGCTGGAACGCGGTGCGTCCGGGGCGTTTGTCGGGCTCGGCGGCCCAGCGCTCGGTCGCGGCGGGGTCGTAGCCGCGGGTGTCGGTGATGTCGCTGATGCCGGTGATGTCGGTGATGCCGTGGTTGTCGTCGCTGCCGTCGTTGCCTCGCATGCCTGCCATGATCCGAAGGTAACCGGAGGGACCGACAGAAGCGCTCAGACGGTGGCGAGTTCCCGCGTGCGGGTGGGTGTCACCCGGGCCCGGTCGTAGCGGTGGAGGACGAGGCGGGCGAGGGCCGGGTGGGCGCCGAGCGGGGCGGCGGCGATCCAGGGGGCGGCGGCCGTGGCGCGGGTGGCGAAGAGACCGGGGGCGGTGAAGCAGGAGGCGACGGCGACCCGGTGGCGGCCCCGGGCGGCGAGGGCGCGGACGGCCTCGGGGACGGTGGGCGCGGCGGCGGAGGCGTAGGCGCTGACGACGGGGGCGCCGCCGAGCCGCTCGCTGAGGAGCGCGGCGATACGGCGGATCTCGGCGCCCGACCGGGGGTCGCGGGAGCCGGCGGACGCGAGGACGACGCCGGTGTCGCGGGAGGCCCCGTCGCCGGGGGTCCAGCCCGCCCGCGCGAGCCGGTCGGCGAGGGCCTCGACGAGGAGCGGGTGCGCGCCGAGCGGCTCGGCGACACGGGCCCGGAGGGCGGGTGTGGCGGCGACGGCGGCGGGCAGGTCGTGGGTGACGTGGTACCCGGGGGCGAGCAGCAGGGGGACGAGCACGGCGTCCCGGCCTTCGGCGGCGAGCCCGGCGAGGGTGGCGTCGAGGAGCGGGGCGTTCAGCTCGATGTGGGCGAGCCGCACGTCGAGTCCGGGCCTCAGCTCACGGACCCGGTCGAGCAGCCGCTCCAGGGTGGCGCGGGCTCGGGGGTCCCGGCTGCCGTGACCGACGGCGACGAGGGTGGGGGCCGGGCCGCCGGGGGCGGCGGCGGGTGGTGCGGGGCGGGTGCTGTTCATGGGCGGGCTTACCTCCTCCTCGTGCTTCCGGGGCCGGGGGCCGTACGGACGCACGTGGCCGAGCTGGGTTCCGAGCTGCGCGGTGATCCTTCCGAGCAGTTCGGCGGCGCTGTCGAACGTGCTGTCCGGCTCGGTCATGGACCGATCCTGACGGCCGTACGTTGCCGGGCCGTTGCGCGGGGGTCACGACTGTTTGCCACGCCCTCACCGTGACTCCCGCGTCCGTGTCAGGCGTCCAGCCACACCCGCAGCGGGCCGGTCTCCTCGAAGCCCGCGGCGAGGGCGGGGGCGAGGTCGTCGCCGGACTCGTAGCCGACGACGGGACGTCCCCCGGGTGCGGCGGCGAGGGCGCCCGCCCAGGCGTAGGACGGGTCGGTGTCGCCTGCGGTGAAGAGGTTGGAGACGCCGGTGACCCCGGCGGCGTCGCTGAGGACGGCGCCGCCGAGGATCCGGCCGTCGGCCGCGTACCCGCCGACGACCGTCGTCGCCGGGTCGGCGAGGAGTCCGGGGCGGAAGAGCGCCGCCTCGTCGGCGTCGCCGTCGCTCCAGGCGAGGGCCCAGGCGGCGAGTGCCTCCGGGGTGCGGACGGGGTGCCAGCCGGCGGGCGCCGGGGGCCGGGGAAGGCCGGCCGGCCGGTGGATCCACCGGGCCTCGAAGAGGAGGCGGAAGCCCTCGGCCGCGAGGTCGAGGCGGGCGTAGCTGTCCTTGACGGAGGCGCCGGGGGTGGTGCGGTCGATGCCGGTCAGGACGTCCGTCGCGTCCGCGTCCTCGGTGAGCGTCACCGCGTCCGGGTAGTAGAGCGGGGTGCGGCGGGCGCTGGTCCAGGCACGGGGGCCGAAGGTGCCGGGGTGGCCGTGGGCGGCGCACACGGCCTGGCACCATGCGGCGTTGTTGCGGACCGCGTCCCCGGGGACGGCATCGATGATCATGCGCGGATCGTACGGGGACCCCCGGCTTCCCCTCCCCCCCTTTTTTCCTTCCGAATCACGGAATATGTTTTCCATTATGAGAATGTCCCCGCCCGCCCTCCCCCGGCGCGTCGCCGCCGAGTTCATCGGGACCGGCGCCCTCGTCGCCGTCATCGTCGGCTCCGGTATCCGCGCCGACTCCCTGAGCCAGGACATCGGCGTCCGGCTGCTCGCCAACGCCACCGCGTCCGCCCTCGGCCTCGGGCTGCTCATCGCCCTCATCGGGCCGCTCTCCGGGGCCCACTTCAACCCCGTCGTGACGCTGACCGAGTGGTGGTCCCGGAGCCCCGGGCACGGGGGTGGGCGCGAGGCGCTCGCCTACATCGGCGCCCAGCTCGCCGGGGCCGTCGCGGGGGCCCTGCTCGCCGAGGCGATGTTCGGGCGGGCCCCCGGCGCCTGGGCCACCGAGTCACGGGCGGCGCCGCACCTGCTGCTCGGCGAGGCCGTCGCCACCGCCGGCCTCGTCCTCGTCGTCCAGGGCCTGCGCCACACCGGCCGCCCCGCCCTCGCCCCGGTCGCCGTCGCCGGCTACATCGCCGCCGCGATCTGGTTCACCTCCTCCGGCTCCTTCGCCAACCCGGCCGCCACCGTCGGCCGGACCTTCTCCGACTCCTTCACCGGGATCGCCCCCGCCTCGGTGCCCGCCTTCACCGCCGCCCAGCTCCTCGGCATGGTGCTCGGCATGGTCCTGGCCGGTGTGTTGTACGGAACAGACCGGGGCGCCGGCGAACCGAATCCCGCCGACGCGCGTCGGACGGGGTGACACACCGACACCGACCCGCCACCCACGGAGGTTCCCGCATGCCGGCACGGCTCACCCGGCTGGTCCCCCGCACCACCAGGGCCCGGCGCCGAACCGTCCAGGCCGTGGTGGCGGGCGCCGTCCTCGCCCTCCTCCCCTCCACCTGGATGCACACCGCCGCCGCCGGGAAGCTCCGCACCACCGCCGACGTGCCCGCCCGGGACGTCGCCGTCGTCTTCGGCGCCGGACTGTGGAACGGGCGCCCCACCCCGTACCTCGCGCACCGGCTCGACACGGCCGCCGAGCTGTACCGGACGGGCAAGGTCCGGGTGCTCCTCGTCACCGGCGACAACAGCAGGACCGTGTACGACGAGCCCAGCGCCATGCGCGCCTACCTCACCGCGCGCGGGGTGCCCGACGACCGGATCGTCAGCGACTACGCGGGCTTCGACACCTGGGACTCCTGCGTCCGGGCCCGGAAGGTCTTCGGGGTCGACCGGGCCGTGCTCGTCACCCAGGACTTCCACATCAAGCGGGCCGTCGCGCTGTGCGGGCGCGCGGGTGTCGACGCGTACGGCGTCGGGGTCGCCGAGCCCCACGACCCCACCTGGTACTACGGCACCACCCGGGAGCTGTTCGCGGCGGGCAAGGCCGCGCTCGACGCCGGTCTGCGGCCCGACCCGCACTTCCTCGGGCCGGAGGAGGACGGCGTCACCGAGGCGCTGGCCTCCCCCGGGGACCAGGGATGACCGCCCGCCGGCCTCACCCGGGACCGGGGACGACCGCCCGCCGGCCTCCCCCCGGGACCAGGTGGCCGACCCGCCCGGCCTCACCTCGCGGCCGGCCGGGGGCTGAGCGGAGAGCACCGCGCCCGTAATACGGGGCGCCGCCCCGCGTAACACGTCTGACGCACGCTTGCCGCATGCCCGAGGTCACCGCCGTTCCCACCCACTGCCCCTACTGCGCCCTGCAGTGCGGCATGTCGCTCCGCCCCACCGGCAACCCGGAGCTGCCCGCCGAGGTGGTCGACCGGACCGACTTCCCCGTCAACCGGGGCGCGCTGTGCGGCAAGGGCCGCACCGCCCCCTCCGTACTCTCCTCCCGGGTCCGGCTCACCGAGCCCCTGGTCCGATGCCCTGACACGGGGGCACTGGCGCCCGCGACCTGGGAGGAGGCGCTCACGGCCGTCGCCGAGGGGCTGCGCCGCACCCGCGCCGACCACGGCCCCGACGCCGTGGGGGTCTTCGGCGGCGGCGGCCTCACCAACGAGAAGGCGTACACCCTCGGCAAGTTCGCCCGGCTGGTCCTCGCCACCTCACAGATCGACTACAACGGGCGCTTCTGCATGTCGTCGGCCGCCGCCGCGCACGGCAGGGCCTTCGGACTCGACCGGGGACTGCCCTTCCCCCTGGAGGACATCCCGAGGACGGGGTGCGTGATCCTCGTCGGCTCCAACCTCGCCGAGACCATGCCGCCCGCCCTCCGCTACCTCACCGAGCTGAAGGAGAACGGCGGCAGGCTGATCGTCATCGACCCCCGTCGCACCCGGACCGCCGAACAGGCCGATCTGCACCTCGCGCCGCGCCCCGGCACCGACCTCGCGCTCGCCCTCGGCATGCTGCACCTGGTCGTCGCCGAGGGCCGGGTCGACGAGGACTTCGTCCGTGAGCGCACCACCGGCTGGGAGGGCGCGCGCGCCGGGGCCATGTCCCACTGGCCCGAGCAGGTCGAGCGGATCACGGGCGTGCCGGTCCCGCAGCTGCGGGACGCCGTCGCGATGTTCTCCGACGCGCCCACCGGCATGGTGCTGACCGCGCGCGGCCCCGAGCAGCAGTCCAAGGGCACCGACACCGTCGGCGCCTGGATCAACCTCTGCCTGGCCACAGGCAAGGCGGGCCGGCCGCTCAGCGGCTACGGCTGCCTCACCGGCCAGGGCAACGGCCAGGGCGGCCGCGAGCACGGTCAGAAGGCCGACCAGCTGCCCGGCTACCGCAAGCTCGACGACCCGGCCGCACGCGCACACGTGGCCGGGGTGTGGGGCGTGCCCCCCGAGTCGCTGCCCGGACCCGGGCGGAGCGCGTACGAACTCCTCGACGCGCTCGGCGGCGACGTGAAGGCCCTGCTCCTCATGGGCTCCAACCCGGTGGTCTCCGCCCCGCGCGCCGCGCACGTCGAAGGCCGGCTGAGGTCGCTCGACTTCCTCGCCGTCGCGGACGTCGTGCTGTCCGAGACCGCCGCACTCGCCGACGTCGTCCTGCCCGTCACCCAGTGGGCGGAGGAGACCGGCACCATGACCAACCTGGAGGGCAGGGTGCTGCTCCGCCGCCGCGCCCTCACCCCGCCCGCCGGGGTACGCAGCGACCTGGAGGTGCTGCACGCGCTCGCCGGGCTCCTCGGCTGGGAGAAGGGCTTCTCCGCCGAGCCCGAGGAGGTCTTCGACGAGCTGCGGCGCGCCTCGGCCGGCGGTCCCGCCGACTACTCGGGCATCGACTACCGGCGGATCGAGGAGGAGCAGGGCGTCTTCTGGCCCTGCCCCGAGACCCCCGAGGGCTCCGCCGCCCACCCCGGGACGCCCCAGCTGTTCCTGGACCGGTTCGCGACCCCGGACGGGCGGGCCCGGTTCGTGCCGGTGGTGCACCGGGCGGCGGCCGAGGAGACGGACGCCGAGTACCCCGTCGTCCTCACCACCGGGCGGGTCGTGTCCCAGTACCAGTCGGGCGCGCAGACCCGGCGGGTCGCCGAGCTGAACGCGGCGGCGCCCGGCCCCTTCGTGGAGCTCCACCCCCGGGTCGCCGAACGGCTCGGGGTGAGCGAGGGCGAGCGGGTCGCCGTGGTGTCGCGACGCGGCCGGGCCGTGGCCCCTGCCCGGATCACCACGTCCATCCGGCCGGACACCGTCTTCATGCCGTTCCACTGGGCGGGCGAGGGCCGGGCCAACACCCTGGTGAACCCGGCGCTCGACCCGGTCTCCCGGATGCCCGAGTTCAAGGTGTGCGCGGTCCGGCTGGAGCGGGACGGGGACACCGCGAGCCCGGCCTGATCCGCGAGGCGGCCCCCGGACGCGACCTACGGCCGGCTGAACCAGTCGCCGCTCTCGATGACCGGGCCGAGGGGCGCGTCCGGCGCCGCGAGGAACACCCAGGCGGACACCCGCGCCCCGTCCCGTACCCGTACGACGTCCATCGCCACCCGCTCGTACCCGACGGGCAGCTCCAGGCGGTCGAGCAGGCCGAACAGCTCGCCGTACGAGCCGGGGGCGGGTGTGAGCAGCGTGCCGACCACCTTGCCCCCGTCCGCCGGGACGACGTACGGATAGCCGGGCCCGTCGTGCAGGACCGCCCCGTGGAGCACGCCGTCCGCCTCGGTTCCGATCCGGCCGGCGAGGAACCGGTCGTGGTTGTACGCGCCGGGGCGCAGCGTCCCGTACACGAAGAAGGGCCGCTCCTCGGCCGCGGGGCTCTCGATCATCGCGGCCGCCGCGGTCTCCCGCTCGACCCAGCGGGCGTAGTCCTCGCTCACCCGGGTCACGCGGGTGGCGAGGATCTCGGGCGTCCCGTAGTCGTGGGCGGCGAGGAGGTGCGCCTCCAGGGCCGGGTAGCGGGCCTCGGTGGTCTTGAACACCACCTGCCACTCCTGAGCGGTCTCGATCGCGCCCCGCCAGTGGTAGACGGAGGTGACGGGCGCGGAGATCTGCGCGCAGGCGGCCAGCCGGGCCTCGACGGCGCCGCGCGCCAGGTCGTCGGCCTTGGCGCGCGCGTCGGTGGTGGTGGTGACGGTGACGATCACGTCTCCACCGTACGGGCGAACTGGGCCGCGTGCAGCCGGGCGTACGCGCCGCCGGCGGCGAGGAGTTCCTCGTGGGTGCCCTGTTCGGCGATCGAGCCGCTCTCCATCACCAGGATGGTGTCGGCGTCCCGGATCGTGGAGAGCCGGTGGGCGACGACGAAGCTGGTCCGCCCGGCGCGCAAGGAGGTCATCGCCTGCCGCACGAGGAGTTCGGTGCGGGTGTCGACGGAGCTGGTGGCCTCGTCGAGGACCAGGATCACCGGGTCGGAGAGGAAGGCGCGGGCCAGGGTGACCAGCTGCTTCTCCCCGGCGCTGAGACCGCCGCCGTCCTCGTCGAGGACGGTGTCGTACCCGGCGGGCAGGGTGCGGACGAACCGGTCGGCGTGCGCGGCCCGCGCGGCCTCGACGATCCGCTCGCGCGATACCTCGCCGGGGGCCCCGTAGGCGATGTTGTCGGCGATGGTGCCGCCGAAGAGCCAGGTGTCCTGGAGGACCATGCCGGTGGCGGAGCGCAGGTCCTCCCGGGTCATCGCGGCCGTGTCGACGCCGTCGAGGGTGATCCGGCCGCCGGTGACCTCGTGGAACCGCAGGAGCAGGTTGACCAGGGTCGTCTTGCCCGCGCCGGTGGGGCCGACGACGGCGACGGTCCTGCCCGGTTCGACGGTGAGCGACAGGTCCTCGATGAGCGGCCCGCCGTCCTCGTAGCGGAAGGAGACCTTCTCGAAGGAGACCCTGCCGCGGAGCCGGGCGGGGTGCCGCGGTTCCTTCGGTTCCGGAGACTCCTCCTCGGCGTCGAGGAAGTCGAAGACCCGCTCGGCGGAGGCCACGCCGGACTGGAGGAGGTTGGCCATCGCGGCGACCTGGGTGATGGGGCCGTTGAACTCGTACGAGTACTGGATGAAGGCCTGTACGTCACCGACGGACAGGGTGCCGCTCGCCACCCGCAGTCCGCCGACGACGGCGATGGCGACGTAGTTCAGGTTGCCGACGAAGGCCAGCGCGGGCTGGATGAACCCGGACACGAACTGGGCGCGGAAGCTCGACCGGTACAGCTCCTCGCCGAGCTCGTCGAAGCGGCGCACGGCCTCGTCGCGGCGGCCGAAGGCGACGACCTCGGTGTGACCGGTGATCATCTCCTCGACATGGCTGCCGAGCCTGCCGGTGACCGCCCACTGCTTCACGAACTGCGGCTGGGCGCGCCGTCCGACGAAGGCGGCGACGGCGACCGAGAGGGGCACGGTGGCGAGGGCGACGAGGGCGAGCAGCGGCGAGATCCAGAACATCATCGCGAGGACGCCGAACAGGGTCAGCACGGCCCTGACCATCTGGCTGAAGGCCTGCTGGAGGGTCTGGGTGATGTTGTCGATGTCGTTGGTGGTGCGGGAGAGGACCTCGCCGCGCGGCTGCCGGTCCAGGTAGCCCAGGGGCAGCCTCGCCAGCTTGTGCTGCGCCCGCTCCCGCAGCCGGTGCCCGGCCCGCTGGACGACGGTGGTGGCGATCCGGAGCTGGATCCAGGTGAAGAGGGCCGAGCCGGCGACCACCAGGAGGGAGAGGGCGAGGACCCGGCCGACGGCGGCGAAGTCGACTCCGGCCGGGCCGGTGACGCCGGTGACGACGAGGTCGGTGGCGCGGCCGAGGAGGAGCGGGCCGAGGACGGAGAGGGAGACGGCGGCGGCGCCGGCGGCGAGGACGGCGAAGAGCCGGGCCCGGTCGGGGGCGAGGGTGCGCAGGAGGCGCAGGCCGGAGGTGCGGAAGGAGAGGGAGCGTTCGAGGACGGCCGCTGCGGGGAAGCCGGGACCGCGCTGCTGGGAGGAGGGGCCGGTGCGGGCGGGTGCGGTGGGCCGGTCCTGCGGTGCGCTCGGGGTCGTACGGCGTTCGCTCGCCGTGGACGTGCTCATGCGGCTTCCTCCTCGGTGAGCTGGGAGAGGACGATCTCCCGGTACGTGGCGTTGTCCGCCATCAGGGACGTGTGGGTGCCGGTGCCGACGCTCCGGCCCCGGTCGAGGACGACGATGCGGTCGGCGTCCCGGACGGTGGAGACCCGCTGGGCGACGATCACGACGGTCGAGTCGGCCGTCTCGGTCCGCAGGGCGGCCCGGAGGCGGGCGTCGGTCCCGGGGTCGAGGGCGGAGAAGGAGTCGTCGAAGAGGTAGAGGCGGGGCCGGGCGACGAGGACCCGGGCGATGGCGAGCCGCTGCCGCTGGCCGCCGGAGAAGTTGGTGCCGCCCTGGGAGACGGGCGCGTCAAGACCCTTCTCGAGCTTCCGTACGAAGTCGGCGGCCTGGGCGACGCCGAGGGCGTGCCAGAGTTCCTCGTCGGTGGCGTCGGGCTTTCCGTACCGCAGGTTGGTGGCGATGGTCCCGGAGAAGAGGTAGGGCTTCTGGGGGACGAGTCCGACGGTCTTCGCCATCAGTTCGGGGTCGAGTCTGCGGACGTCGACGCCGTCGACGAGGACCTCGCCGCCGGTGGCGTCGAAGAGCCGGGGGACGAGCCCGAGGAGGGTGGACTTGCCGCTGCCGGTCGAGCCGATGACCGCGGTGGTCTCACCGGGCCGTGCGACCAGGCCCACGTCCTTCAGGACGGACTCCTCGGCGCCCGGGTAGCGGAACTCCGCCCCCCTGACCTCCAGATGCCCCCGCCGGACCGGCGTCCGCACCGGATCCACCGGCGGCACCACGCTCGACTCGGTCGCCAGGACCTCGCCGACGCGCTCCGCGCCCGCCTCGGCCCGGGGCATGTGCATGAGCAGGAAGAGGACCATCATCACGGACATCGCGGTCTGGAGCAGATAACCGAGGAAGGCGACGAGCCCGCCCGGCTGGAGGGTGCCGGCGTCGATCCGGTGGGCGCCGACGTACACCAGGGCGACGGTCGTGAGCTCCCAGACGATGAGCACCGTCGGGTACATGAGGGCCTGGAGCCGGCCGGTCCTGAGGCCGACCGAGAGCAGTTCGTCGTTGGCGGCGGCGAACCGTTCCCGCTCGTGCCGGTCGCGGATGAAGGCGCGGACCACCCGGACGCCGGTGATCTGCTCGCGCAGGATCCGGTTGGCGCCGTCGACCCGCTCCTGCATGCCGCGGAACAGGGGCCTCATCCGCAGCACGACGGTGCCGACGGCCCCGGTCATCACGGGCACGAAGAGGAGCAGGACCAGGGCGAGCGGCACGTCCTGGCGCAGGGCCATGGCGATCCCGCCGACGCAGAGGAGCGGCGCGGCGACCAGCATGGTCAGGACGAGGACGGTGAACGTCTGGACCTGTTGGACGTCGTTGGTGGTGCGGGTGATGAGGGAGGCGGCGCCGAAGCGGCCCCGCTCCCGTGCGGAGAAGTCCTGGACCCGGCGGAAGACCTCGGAGCGCAGGTCGCGGGCGACGCCCATGGCGATCCTGGCACCGGTGTAGGTGGCGGCGGCCGCGGCCACCGCCTGGAGCAGGGTGACGCCGATCATCGTGGCGCCGCCGCGGAGGACCCGGCCGGTGTCCCCGCGCAGGACGCCCTGGTCGATGACGCCGGCGTTGAGGGCGGGCAGGGCGAGGGAGGCCAGGACCTGGACGAGCTGGAAGGCGACGAGGAGGACGAGGAGGGCCCGGTAGGGCCTGAGGCGGGGGACGAGGAGACGCGTCAGCATGACGGCGGGCCCTCACTTGCCGTACGGATGGGCCGACTTGGCGTCCTTGAGGGCGCGGCCCCACCAGCCGAGCTGGTCGAGGAGCGCCGTGGCGGCGATGTCGGCGCCTGCGGGGTCCCGGTGCTGCCCGTCCTCGTCGAACTGCGCGTGGGCGTGGTGGAAGGAGACGGTCTCGCGGACCGTGACGGCGTGCATCTCGGCGTAGACCTGGCGGAGCTGTTCGACTGCCCGCAGGCCTCCGGAGATCCCGCCGTAGGAGACGAAGCCGACGGGCTTGGCCTGCCATTCGGTGTAGTGCCGGTCGATCAGGTTCTTGAGGGAGGCGGGGAAGGAGTGGTTGTACTCGGGGGTGATGACGACGAAGGCGTCGGCGGCCTCCAGTACCGGTGTGACCTTGGCGAGTTCGGCGCGGACGGCCGGGGAGGGGTCGTAGGAGAGGGCGGTGGGGAGGTCGACCTCGGCGAGATCGACGACGGTGACGGTGAAGTCCTCGCGCCCGGCCAGGCGGGAGCGGAACCAGTCGGTGATGACGGGGGCGAAGCGGCCGTCGCGGTCGCTGGCGACGACGAGGGCGAGGGAGAGGGGACGGGTCTGCGTGGAGTTCGTGAGGTCCATGCGGATGATCGTGGTACCTCAACTTTACTTGAGGTCAAGCGGTGATCCGGGGCGGCCTCCAAGACCCTTTCCCCGGACGTACGGTGAGGGCATGACGACCCCGCCTCCGCACATCGAGATCGACGGCGTCCCCGCCGCCGACCCCGCGTTGCTCGCCGGCCTCATGACCGGCTTCGGCCACTTCACGGCGATGCAGGTGCGGGGCGGACGCGTGAAGGGCCTCGGTCTGCACCTCGCCCGCCTCGACCGCTCCACCCGCGAGCTGTTCGGCCGGGACCTGGACGGGAGACGGATCCGCGACCTCGTCACCGGAGCCCTGGCGGCGGCCGGGGTGCGGGACGCCTCGGTGCGGGTGTACGTGTACCCGGACGTCCGCGTCGCGGTGACCGTCGCCCCGCCGGCCCCGGACGGCCCCGCCGCCCCGCAGCGGCTGAGGACGGTCGCGTACTGGCGTACCGCGCCGCACATCAAGCACCTCGGCGGCTTCGGCCAGAGCTACCACCGCGAGGCGGCCGTCCGCGACGGCTACGACGAGGCCGCGCTGACCTCCCCGTGCGGCGAGATCGCCGAGGGCGCCGTCACCAACATCGCCTTCTGGGACGGCACTTCGCTGGTCTGGCCGTCGGCGCCCTGCCTGGAGGGGATCACCATGGCCCTCCTGGGGACCCGCCTGGAGTCGGTCCGGCGCCCGGTCACCCTGGCCGGCCTGTCCGGCTACCGGGCCGCCCTCGTCACCAACTCCCGTTCCATCGCGGCCGTGACGTCGATCGACGAGGTGACGTACGCGGTGGACGAGGAACTCATGGGACGGGTGTACTCGGCGTACGACTCGGTGGAGTCGGAGGAACTGTAGAGCGGTACGGGGCGGTCAGGGCTTCGGAGCAGGAGGAGGAGTCGGCGCGATGGTCGTGAGGTACGTCGTCTCGCCGCGCGGCGGTCGTCGCGCCCACTCCGACATCGCGTCGGCGCTGCGCGCCGCCGCCGCACGGGGCCGGGCGGCGGAGATCGAGATCGCGTCCGGCCGTTACGAGGAGTTCCTCGACGTCAGGGGTGACGTACGGCTCGTCGCGGCGGAGGGCCCCGGCTCCGTCGTCGTCGGCCTGCCCCGCGGTCCCGTCCTGCTCGCGGCCGGATCGGTCACGCTCCACGGACTCACCCTGGCCGGCCGCGAGTCCGTCGTCGCCGGCTGCCACGCGGGAACGCTCACACTCGAACACACGGAGGTCTGGGCGCACGGCGGCGTCGGCGTGCACGCCCCGCCGGGCACCTCCGTCACCCTGCGGGACAGCGTGGTCGCCCACGGCCGGACCCTCTTCACCGGGAGCGTGGGGCTCGTCGAGCGGTGCCGGTTCACCGACGCCGCCGACAACGCGGTCGCCGTCATCGAAGGCGCCCAGGTCTCGGTCCTGGGCAGCAGGATCGAGGGCAGCCGGATCCACGGGCTGCGGGTCAGCGACGCCCGGGCCGAGGTCGTCGGCTGCGAGCTGACCGACACCGGGCAGGCGGCCCTCATGGCGGACGCCCGGGCGCGGCTCACCGTGGCGGACTGCGCGATCACCTCCGTCCACGGGGAGGGGATCATGTTCATCGAGCAGTCCCGCGGCTCCGTCGACACCACGACGGTCACCGGCGCGCGGCACGGGATCGCCGCGGCGAGCGGCGCCGACCCGATGGTGCGCGGCTGCGTCCTCACGAACTGCCGCGACACCGGCATCAACGTCCAGACCGCCGCCAGGGGCCGGTTCGAGGACTGCCGCATCCTCGACGCGGGCAACGTGGCGGTGTTCGTGTCCGACGGCGGGACGCCGGAGGTCCACGACTGCCACATCTCGGGGGGCAACGTCGGCGTCGCCGTCACCGAGGGGTCCCGCGGCCGGTTCAGCGGCCTCGTGGTGGAGGGCCTGACGAACTCGGCGCTGCGGGTGTGGACCGGATCGGAGGGCCTGTTCGAGGACGTCCGGGTGGACCGCTGCACGCTGGGCCTGGACACCAAGGGGGACGGCGGCACCACGGCCGGCCTCACCGACGTGGTGTTCCATGACTTCGAGACCGCGGTGACCGCCCTCGGTCAGTCCAGGGTCACCCTGAAGGGCGTGACGGCGGAGCGGGGCGGGGTGGGCTTCTTCGCGGGCGAGGAGGCACAGCTCCTCGTGCACGGCTGCGAGGTCGCGTCCGTGAGCATCGGCGGGGCCGGCGTCTCCGGCAGGGCGAAGCTCTCCGCACGGAACCTCACCGTGAACGGGTCGGAGGGAACCGGTCTCGTCGCGAGCGAGTCCGGCTACCTGGACGTCGGGGACAGCGACTTCAACGGCTGCGCCGGCACGGGCGCCACCTTCGCCGACGAGAGCGGGGGCCGGCTGGTGGCCTGCTCGGTGGACGGTACGCGGGGGCCCGCCGTCCTGCACAACGGCCGCGTCGAGCTCGTCTCGTTGCGCACGACGCGTCCGGTCGTACGGAAGACCGTCCGCACGGTCGAGCAGGCACCGACGATCATCAACAACTACGCGGGCCCCGTGATCAACGGGCCCGTGCACAACAGCCAGTTCGCGTGGAACAACGACACCGCCACCCAGAACCAGACGACAGAGGACGGTCCGGCACATGAGTGATCCGCAGAACGCGCAGCACCCGAACGACGGTCCGGTCTTCCACGGCTCCGTGTCGCGATCCCAGTTCGCCTGGGGCAACGAGACGGTCACCCAGAACCAGCGGAGCGACACGACGGTCGCACCGGGGTACGAGGCGCTCGCCGAGCGGGTGCGCGAGCTCCTCCGGCAGCTGCCCCAGGCGGGCCTCCCCGACCAGGACCGCGAGGACGCCGCCGCCGCGGCCGAGGAGGTCCTCGCGGAGATCACCCGGCCGGAGCCCGTCGAGGAGGGCCGGGTGCGCCGGGCGCTCACCACCCTGAGGGGTGCCCTCGCCCCGGTGGCGACGGGCGTCGCGGCCGGCGCGACGATGGGCGCACAGGAATGGGCCCTGGCGGCGATGGGCGGCCTGACGGGGGCCGGATAGGGCCTGGGGCGGGGCACGGGTCGGGCAGTGCGGCGTTTCCGGTCACCCGTTCGGCACGGTGTGTCAGCTGACGCGACGAAACCCGCTCTGACCTGCATAAACCTGCGAAATCCAGGCGACACACCGTATCGGACGGCCCAATCCTGATGCCTCATCAGGAGGCGCGGGGCGCGCGTCGGCTCTTATCTCGGTCACAGAAGGTCCTTCCGGGAAGTCCCTCCCGGGAGACCCCACCGCTCGACCGCTCGCGCGCCCCGGAGGCCCCCCATGCGCACCACTGTCCGCCTGTTCACCGGTACCGCGCTGACGGTCGCCGCGATCGGAGCCCTGGCCGCCCCCGCGGCGTTCGCCGGGAACTCCGAGACGCTGGAGGTCTACCCTTCCGAGGCCTCCCCCGGCACCACCGTCACCGTGAACACCCTCGCCTGCGGCAAGCACGGCCGCGGCGTCGGCGACGCGAACTCGCTCGGCGCGGGCGAGTTCCACCTGAGTTCGAGCACGCACAAGGAAGTCGTCGTCGGACAGTTCACCGTGCCGGAGCACGCCAAGCCCGGCACCTACGGCATCAGCGTGGCCTGCGACAACGGCAAGACGGCCCGGGGTGACCTCACGGTCAAGCACCGGCGGCCCAGCGGCCACGTCCAGACCGGTGTCGGGGGCAGCATCGGCCCCGACACCGCCCAGGTCACGGCGGGCGCGGCGGTGCTGGCCGCGGCTGCCGTGGGCGGGGTCTGGCTCCTGCGCCGCCGGGCGAGCGGCGCGCAGGGGCACTGAGACCACCGCCTGTCCTGCCCCCGCCGCGCGCCCGTACACGGCCCGGCGGGGGCAGGGCCACACCCCGCCACGAACCGACCGAGGGATCCCAGTGAGCAACAGGAGCAAGGGCTGGGGCATAGCCGTGGCCGCCTGCGTCGGCATCTGGCTCGTCCAGAACGGCTCGGAGCACGTCACCCCGCCCGTACCGTCGGCCGCGCAGGCCTTCGCCGCCGGGCCGAGCGTGCACACCGACGCGGCCGCCGATCCGCTGCCGCCCTCCGCCCCGGTCCGGCTGCGCATCCCCGAGACCGATGTGGACACCCCGATGATGCGGCTCGGTCTGGCCGCGGACGGTTCGCTCGACGTGCCGCCGGCGGGGAACCGGAACATGGCCGGCTGGTACGAGGGCGGCACGTCGCCCGGCGCCAAGGGCACGGCGATCGTCGCGGGCCACGTCGACAACGCCGAGGGGCCCGCCGTCTTCTACACGCTCGGCGCGCTCAAGAAGGGCCACCGCATCGAGGTGGACCGGCAGGACGGCAGGACCGCCGTGTTCACGGTCGACGCGGTCGAGGTCTACGAGAACGAGGACTTCCCGGACCGCAAGGTGTACGACGAGGCGGACCGCGCGGAGATCCGGGTGATCACCTGCGGCGGCGGCTTCTCGAAGAAGAACGGCTACCAGGGGAACGTGGTGGCCTTCGGTCACCTCATCGGCGTGAAGTAGCCGGGGCGGATCAGGCCCACTGGTCGAAGGCGAGCTTCGCGACGAGCGAGAGCACCACGACGAGCAGCACCCCGCGCACGAACCCGGCGCCCTTGCTCAGCGCCATCCGCGCACCGACCATGCCGCCCGCGAGGTTGAAGACCGCCATCACGGCCGCCAGCTGCCAGTACACGCTGCCCTGGTGGGCGAACATGGCGAGCGCCCCCGCGTTGGTGCAGACGTTGACGATCTTGGCGGTGGCGGAGGCCGTCACCAGGTCGAGGTGGAGGACGGCGGTCAGGGCGAGGACCAGGAAGGTGCCGGTGCCCGGCCCGAACAGGCCGTCGTAGAAGCCCATCCCGCCGCCGACCACGACGATCGCGAAGACGATCCGGGCCCGGGTCAGCGGCGCCCGCTCCTCCCCCGCGGCCTTCGCTCCGAACGACGGCCGCAGCACCACGAAGGCCGCCACCGCGAGCAGCACCACCATGATGACCGGGCGCAGCACCTCGCTGCTGATGCCGGCCGCGAAGAAGGCTCCGCCCATGGAGCCCGCGAGGGCCGCGAGCCCGATGCGCACCGCCGTCCAGACCTGTACGGGCGCCTTGCGGACGTAGGTGACGGCGGCTCCGGTGGTGCCGACGATCGCGACGGCCTTGTTGGTGCCCAGGACGTGCGCGGCGGGGACGTGGGGCAGCCCGAGCAGCAGTGCGGGTATCAGGAGCAGTCCCCCGCCGCCGACCACGGCGTCGATCCAGCCCGCCACGAGCGCGGCGAGGCAGAGCAGGACAACGGTGGTCAGCGATATCTCGGGCATGGCCGTGAGCCTAAGGACGTGATCGTCGGGCCGTCCAACGATCACCTGATCGTTGAGCTACCTCTGAGCTTGCGGCGCCCGGGGCCCGCCCGTATACGGGAACCGCCGCCCCGGCCCCTCGCCCGGATCCCTCGGGCGGGCGTGAGCCGGGGCGCACGGCGGGTCGGTCCTCCCCGGGCCTCACAGTGCGCCGGACCGGAGGCGGAGATCAGCGTTCCGTACGGGAAACAGTCGGGATGCCGTCGGGTAACACCGGCCGCGCACGCTTCCCGGTATGAGTACACGGATCGTGGTGGTCGGGGGCGGAACGGCGGGCGCCCGACTCGCCCAGCGCCTGCCCGTCACCCTCCTCGGCGAGGAGCCGCACGCCCCCTACAACAGGGTGCTGCTCGCCGACGTCCTCGCCGGGCGGTACGCCCCCGAGGTGATCGCCCTGCCCGAGACCCGGGAGCCGGTACGGCTCGGGGTGCGGGCGGTGCGGATCGACCGGGAGGCGCGGACGGTGGAGTGCGCGGACGGCTCGCTCGTCGGCTACGACCGGCTGGTCCTGGCCACGGGCTCCAACCCGGTGCTGCCGCCGCTGCGCGGACTGCGCGGGGCGGAGCCGCCGGAGGGCGTCCACGCCTTCCGGACGCTCGACGACTGCCTGGCCCTGCGCGACCGGGTCCGTCCCGGGGTGCGGGCGGTGGTCATCGGCGGCGGGCTCCTCGGCGTATCGGCGGCGCGGGCCCTCGCGGCCCTCGGCGCGGAGGTGGTCCTGACCCAGCAGGGCGAGCGCCTGATGGAACGCCAACTCGACACGTACGCGTCGGCGCTGCTCCGCGAGCACATGGAGGCTCTCGGTGTCGAGGTGCACACCGAGTGCCGGGTGAGCGGGCTGCGGCAGCGGGACGGGGCGGTCACGGCGGTCGAGCTGGCCGACGGCTTCGTCCTCGACGCCCAGGTCGTGGTCCTGGCCTGCGGGGTGCGGCCGCGTACCGCCCTCGCCCGCGACGCGGGGCTCGACGTCGGCCGGGGCATCCTCGTCGACGACGAGCTGCGGACCTCCGACCCGTACATCCACGCGGTCGGCGACTGCGCCGAGCACGAAGGCCGCGTCTACGGCCTGGCCGGCCCGGCCCTGGAACAGGCCGACGCCCTGGCCGAGGTGCTCGGGCGCGAGGTTCCCTCGGCCGGGTCGACCCGCTACACCGGCACCCGCGCCCTCACCCGCCTCACCCTCGGCGGAGCCCAGCCCCTGGACCTCGCCGCCTTCGGCGAGGCCACCCCCCGGCCGGGCGACGACGTCGTCCAGCTCACCGACGCCACGCGCAGCGCGTACCGCAAGGTCGTCGTCCGCGGGGACCGGCTCGTCGGGGGCGTCCTCCTCGGTGACCTGGCCGCGGTCGGCACGCTCGCCAGGGCCTGGGAGGGCGACGAAGCCCTCCCGGAGGCCCCCCTGCTCCACCTGCTCACCCACGACGGAGGCTCCTGACATGAGCGCTGACATGACCGCGCACACCCCGACGATCGTCCTGGTCGGCCACGGAATGGTCGGCCAGCGGTTCCTGGAGTCGCTCGCCGACCGTGGGGTCACCCAGCGGGCCAGGATCGTGGTCCTCTGCGAGGAACCGCGCCCGGCCTACGACCGCGTGCAGCTGACCTCGTACTTCTCCGGGAAGACGCCCGACGACCTGTCGATGGTCGAGGCGGGCTTCATGGAGAAGCACGGCATCGAGCTGTACGTCGGTGACGCGGCGGAGTCGGTGGACCGGGAGGCCCGTACGGTCACCGCCCGCTCCGGGCGGGTCTTCGCGTACGACTCGCTCGTCCTGGCCACCGGCTCGTTCCCGTTCGTGCCGCCGGTGCCCGGCAAGGACGCCCGCGGCTGTTTCGTGTACCGCACGATCGAGGACCTGCTCGCGATCGAGGAGTACGCGAGGACGGCGACGACCGGCGCGGTCGTCGGCGGCGGTCTGCTCGGCCTGGAGGCGGCGGGCGCGCTGAAGGGCCTCGGGCTCGACACCCATGTCGTCGAGTTCGCGCCGCGTCTGATGCCGGTGCAGGTCGACGAGGGCGGCGGCGCCGCGCTGCTCCGCACGATCGAGCGGATGGGTCTGACCGTCCACACGGGGACGGGTACGCAGGAGGTCGTGACGGCGGACGGCACCGTGACGGGCATGAGGCTGTCGGACGGCTCCGAGCTGGCCACGGACATGGTGGTGTTCTCCGCCGGTGTACGGCCCCGGGACCAGCTGGCCCGCGACTGCGGCCTGACGGTCGGGGAGCGCGGCGGCATCGCGGTCGACGAGCTGTGCCGCACGTCCGACCCGGCGGTGTTCGCGATCGGCGAGTGCGCGCTGGCCTCCGACGGCCGGGTGTACGGCCTGGTGGCGCCGGGCTACGAGATGGCGCAGACGGCGGCGGCGGCGATCGCCGACGAGACGGACGCGACCGTCGACGGGTTCACCGGCGCCGACCTGTCGACGAAGCTGAAGCTGCTCGGTGTGGACGTCGCCTCCTTCGGTGACGCGCACGGCACGGCCGAGGGCTGCCTCGACGTCGTGTACTCGGACTCCCGCTCGGGTGTCTACAAGAAGCTGGTGATCTCCCAGGACGGGGTGCTGCTCGGCGGTGTCCTCGTCGGTGACGCCGAGCAGTACGGTCTCCTGCGGCCGCTGACCGGTACCGTGCCGCCCGTCTCCGCCGAGCAGCTGGTGCTTCCGGCGGGGGTCGGCGCGCCGGTGGCGCTCGGTCCCTCGGCGCTGCCGGACGACGCGGTGATCTGCTCCTGCCACAACGTGACGAAGCACGCGATCGGCCAGTGCTCCTCGCTGGCCGAGGTCAAGAAGTGCACCAAGGCCGGTACCGGCTGCGGCAGCTGTGTGAAGACCATCGAGAAGCTGCTGCCGGCGGCGAAGGACAAGGGGCTCTGCGGCTGCTTCTCGTACACCCGGAGCGAGCTGTACGAGATCGCCCGCACCCTGCGCATCGCCTCGTTCGCGGCGCTGCTCGACTCGCACGGGCGGCCGGAGGCGCGGGGCGGTGAGGGCTGTGAGGTCTGCAAGCCGACCGTCGGCTCGATCATCGCGTCGCTCGCCCCGACGCTCGGCGTCGGCGGGTACATCCTCGACGGCGAGCAGGCCTCCCTCCAGGACACCAACGACCACTTCCTCGCCAACATGCAGCGCAACGGCTCCTACTCGGTCGTGCCGCGCATCCCCGGCGGTGAGATCACCCCGGACAAGCTCATCGTGATCGGCGAGGTGGCCCGCGACTTCGGCCTCTACACGAAGATCACGGGTGGTCAGCGGATCGACCTCTTCGGCGCCCGGGTGGACCAGCTCCCGGCGATCTGGACCCGGCTGGTGGACGCGGGCTTCGAGTCGGGGCACGCGTACGGCAAGTCGCTGCGCACGGTGAAGTCCTGCGTCGGGCAGACCTGGTGCCGGTACGGCGTCCAGGACTCGGTGAGGATGGCGATCCAGCTGGAGCTGCGCTACCGGGGCCTGCGCGCCCCGCACAAGCTCAAGTCGGCGGTCTCCGGCTGCGCCCGCGAGTGCGCCGAGGCCCAGTCGAAGGACTTCGGGATCATCGCGACGGCCAACGGCTGGAACCTGTACGTGGGCGGGAACGGCGGCGCGACCCCGCGCCACGCGGACCTGCTCGCGCAGGACCTGTCGGACGCCGAACTGGTGCGCCTGATCGACCGGTTCCTGATGTTCTACATCCGGACGGCGGACCGCCTTGAGCGGACGTCGACGTGGCTGGAGCGCCTGGAGGGCGGCCTGGACCACCTCAAGGACGTGGTGGTGCACGACTCGCTCGGTCTCTGCGACGAACTGGAGGCGCTGATGGCGGCGCACGTCGCCGGCTACCAGGACGAGTGGGCGCAGACCCTGGACGACCCGGAGCGGCTGCGGCGCTTCGTCTCCTTCGTGAACGCGCCGGACGCGCCGGACCCCACCGTCCGGTTCGTGCCGGAGCGCGACCAGATCAAGCCGGACCTCACGATCCTGACGCTCGGCAGGACGAACAGCACGCTGGAAGGGGCTTCCTCCCGATGACGACGACTCTCCCGTCTCTCACGACGACACTCGAACTCTCCCCCGCCCCCGACTCCTGGGTGACGGTCTGCGAGGAGTCCCGGCTGACGCCGGGCCGGGGCGTGGCGGTGCTGCTGCCGGACGGCCGGCAGGCGGCGGTCTTCCGGGACCGGTCGGGACGGCTGTACGCGATCGACAACCGTGATCCGTTCTCGGGGGCGCAGGTGCTGTCCCGGGGGCTCGTCGGCTCGGCGGACGGACGGCCGTTCGTGGCCTCGCCGCTCCTGAAGCAGCGCTTCGACCTGGAGACGGGGCGGTGCCTGGACGACGACGAGGTGGCGGTGGCGGTGTATCCCGTCCGCACCATGTGACTTGACCGATCGTTCCAGATGATCGTACGGTCTCCTCATGGCCAGGACCAAGGAATTCGATCCGGACGCCGCGCTCCAGGCAGCCCTTGAGCTGTTCTGGGCGCGCGGCTACGAGGCGACGGCGATGTCGGACCTCGTGGAGCACCTCGGCATCGGCCGCGCCAGCCTCTACGCGACCTTCGGGAACAAGCACGAGCTGTACCTGAAGGCCATGGACCGCTACCTGGAGACCCGCGACCCGCGGCTCGTCGAGGAGTTGTCCGCGCCGGGCCCGGCCCTGCCGGCCGTCCGGACGCTCGTCCGCCGCTTCGCCACCGAGGCGACGACGGAGGGGGAGCGCCTGAACGGCTGTTTCGTCACCAACTCGGCGGCGGAACTCGGGCCGCACGACCCGGCGGTCGCGCGTCGGGTCGAGCTCAGCTGGGAGCAGGTGGAGACGCTCCTGTACGCGGCGCTCACCCGGGCCCGCGCCGGGGGCGAGCTCCCGACCGGGCGCGATCCGCGATCCCTGGCCCGGATGCTCCTGGTCCTGCTCCAGGGCATCCGCGTGGTGGGCAAGGCGTCGAGCGACCCGGCCAGGGTCAGGGACGCGGCGGAACAGGCACTGAGCCTGCTGGACTGAGGAACGGGCGCCCCCGGGGCGCCCTCTTTTCGGACCTCATATTGGAACGTACGGTCAAGTTAAGGGGGGTGGGGTGGAATGACGGCCACACAGGCTGACGCGACGACCGCGAAGGGGCGGGAGGAGCCCGACGGGACCCCGGTACGGACGACGGGAAGCCACCGGCGGCCCGTCCGGTACGGCTTCGCCCTGCTCGGCGGGATACAGATGACGCTGATCTTCACCCTCGCCTCCCTCGCCGTCCCCCTCCCCCGCATCGGCGCCGAACTCCGGCTCGACCGCGCCGACCTCATCCTGCTGAGCGCCGCCTACGGACTGACCTTCGCCGGACTGCTCCTCCTCGGCGGGCGGCTCGCCGACCGCTACGGCGGGCGCCGGATCCTCACCACCGGACTCCTGGTCTTCGGCGCCGCCTCCGCCCTCGCCCCGCTCACCCCCGGGTACGAGGCGCTGCTCGCCGCCCGGTTCGGCCAGGGCGTCGGCGCGGCGCTCGTCGCCCCCGCCGCGATGGCCCTGCTCCGGTCCCTGTTCCCCGAACCGGCCGCGTACGGCAGGGCGATGGCCACGTGGGGCGGTCTCTCCGTGCTCGGCGCGACCGCGGGGAACCTGCTCTCCGGGGCGATCGCGGCGGCCACCTCCTGGCGCGGCACCTTCGCCGTCCCCGTCGCGGCGGCCCTCGCCGCCCTCCTCCTCGCGCCCCGGCTGCTGCCCGCGACGCCGCCGGAACGGGGCCGGGCCCTTGACCTGCCGGGCGCCCTGCTCGCCACCGCCGGCATCACACTCGCCAGCCTCGGCCTCGTGCTCACCGACGCCCACCCGTGGCTCTCCGCCCCGGTCCTGCCCCCCCTCCTCGCCGGGATCGCCCTGCTCGCCGCCTTCGGCGTCCTGGAGCGGCGGACCGCCGACCCGCTGCTTCCCCCCGACTTCCTGCGCGACGGCCGCCGCGCCCTGGGTCTCGCCGCGATCGGCCTCACGGCGGCCGGCACGGCCACGGTCTTCGTCCTGCTCTCCCTCTCGTTCCAGCAGGGGCGCGGCTGGGACGAACTGCGCACCTCCGCCGCCTTCGTCCCCTTCGCGGCGGCCCTCCTCGCCTCGGGACGTCTCGCGGGCCCGCTGATCGGGCGGTACGGCCCCGGGCGGGTGACCGCGGCCGGACTCGGTACGGCGGCGGCGGGCCTCGGGCTCCTCGCCGCGACCGGCCTCGACGCCTCCGTCCCGTACGCGTACGGGCTGCTTCCCGGCCTGCTCCTGCTGCCGGCCGGCGGCGCCCTGTCCTTCGCGGGCGGCGCCGTCCTGGTGACCGACGGCGTCCCGGCGCACCGGGCGGGGCTCGCCGGCGGCGTCCTCAACACGGCGATGGAACTCGGGCCGACCGTGATCCTCGCCGCGCTGCTCACCCTGGGCGGCGACCCGGTGTCGCTGGCGGTCGCCGCCGCCCTCTTCGCCGCTCTCGCGGGCGTCACGATCCGCGCGAGGCAACCGGGCCGCGTCAACGCCTCGGGCGCGTAGCCCTCACAAGCAACCGCATCTCCTAGGGAGTCCCCTCATGTCCGCACGTTTCACCGACCGCGTCGTCCTCGTCACCGGGGCCGGTTCCGGTCTCGGCCGGGCCATCGCGCTCGCCTTCGCCTCCGAGGGCGCGAAGGTCGTCGTCGCCGGCCGGACCGCCGGTCCCCTCGACGCGACGGTCGCCCTGATCGAGGCCGCCGGGGGCACCGCCGCCGCCGTCACCGCCGACGTGGCCGACGCCGCGTCCACCCGGGACCTTGTCCGGCGTACCGTCGAGGTCTTCGGCGGTCTCGACGTGGCCGTCAACAACGCGGGGGTGTTCCGCGGCGGTCACAGCGCCGCCGACTTCCCCCTGGACGACTGGCGGACGCTGCTCGACATCAACGTCACGGGGGTGCTGCACGCCCTCCAGGCCGAGATCGCGCACATGCGGGCGCACGGCGGCGGGGCGATCGTGAACATCGCGTCCAACCTGGGCCCGCACGTCCGGATCCCCGGGGTCTTCGGCTACCAGGTCTCCAAGGCGGCCGTCTCGGCGATGACCCGGGCGGCGGCCCTGGACCACATCGCCGACGGGGTGCGCATCAACGCGGTCAGTCCGGGTGCCTCGGAGTCCGGCATGTCGCTGCTGCCCGGCGAGACCGAGGCCGAGCGGGAGGTCCGGATGAAGGAGCAGTCACCGCTGGGACGGATCTCGTCCGCCGCGGAGGTGGCGGCCGCGGTGCTCTACCTCGCGTCGGACGCGGCGGGCTCCGCCGTCGGCACCGACCTGGTGATCGACGGCGGCGTCTCCGCCTGACACCGGGGCTCAGCCCTGGGTGGCCGCCGGGTCCATCCAGAACAGCTCCCAGTGGTGGCCGTCCAGGTCGGTGAAGGAACGGCCGTACATGAAGCCGAGGTCCATCGGCTCCTTCGCCGGGGTGGCGCCGGCGGCGAGGGCGGCGTCCGCCAGCTCGTCGCACTTCTCGCGGCTCTCGGCGCTCAGGGTGAGCAGGACCTCGGTGGCCTTGGTCGCGTCGGAGATCTCCTTGCCGGGGGCCGTGAAGGAGGCGAACTTCTCCTCGGTGAGGAGCATCGCGAAGATCGTGTCGCTGATGACGACGCACGCGGCCGTGTCATCGCTCAACTGCGGGTTGGCGGAGTAGCCGAGCTTCTCGAAGAAGGCCTTGCTGGCGTCGAGGTCCTTCACGGGCAGGTTCACGAAGATCATCTGCGGGGCCATGATGTGTTCTCTCTTCCCTCGGTCCGGCCCGCTCGACGCGTTCCGGCGCTTGTCACAGGTAGGACGGGCGCCCCGCCCGGAACTCATCGCTCCCCCGGCGATTCCTCGGAGAACTCCTCCCGTCGACGATTCTCCCGCTCAGGCCACCGAGCGCATCCGCAGTGCCGCCAGGGGGACGAATCCCCCGCTGCCACCGCCGGTCCGCGCCCCCGGTCCGGCGAGCCGTCGCAGCAGGGCGAGGGCGATCCGCTCGCCCTGCTCCTTGGCCCGTTCGGCCCGCGGCCCGGTGTGGAGGCCGTCGACGGTGGCGTGCCAGAGCTGGACCCAGCGGCCGAAGTGTGCGGCGGTGAGGGGGCGCGCGGAGTGGAGGGCCGCGTGCGGGGCGAAGGCGTCACGCCCGTAGGCGGCGGTGCGGAGGAGGGCGCGCTCCCAGAAGTCGGTGATCCGGGGCAGGTGGGCCTCCAGGTCGGTGCCGGCGATCTCGGTGAAGAACGGTCCGATGAGCGGGTCGGCGAAGGCCGCCGTGTAGAAGCGGCGCAGCAGTACGTCGAGGTCGTCGCGGTCACTGATGTCCCGGGTGGCACGCATGCCCCCAGTGTCCCAGCGGGCGCCCTGCTCCCCCAGTGCCGAAGGTCCTCGCGTCGGGGGTGCGTGGCGGGATCCCGACGGGTGCTCCACCCGCCCCGTACCCGCCGCTTCCCCTTCACCGCTTGTTGATGCACAGTCAACTCCGTACTCCTAGGTTCCGGAAGCGCGACCCCGCCACCGACCGGCGTGGCGGGGCGGTTCACCACCCTTCTCAGGAGTGAGACGTGGAGCGACGCAGTTTCCTGCGCGGAGCGGTCATCGGCACGTCGGCCGCCGCCTTCGGCGGCAGCCTGTGGCACGGCGCGGCCTTCGCCGCCCCCGCCCAGCCCGGCGCCGGCCCCTACGGGGCGCTCGGTGCGGCGAACGCCAACGGCATCCAGCTGCCCGCCGGGTTCACCAGCCGGATCATCGCCCGGTCCGGCCAGACCGTGGCCGGCACCTCGTACACCTGGCACAACGCCCCCGACGGCGGCGCCTGTTTCGTCGACGGCACCGGCTGGATCTACGTGTCCAACTCGGAGATCAACCCGGGCGGCGGCGCGAGCGCCGTGAGGTTCAACTCGGCGGGCACCGTGACCGGCGCCTACCGCATCCTCTCCAACACCCGGCAGAACTGCGCGGGCGGCGCCACCCCGTGGAACACCTGGCTCTCCTGCGAGGAGGTCTCCCTCGGCTACGTCTACGAGTCGAACCCGTGGGGCGGCACCAGCTACCGCCGCGACGCGATGGGCCGGTTCAAGCACGAGGCCGCCGCGGCCGACCCGGTCCGCAAGGCGATCTACCTGACCGAGGACGAGACGGACGGCTGCTTCTACCGGTTCCTCCCGACCACCTGGGGCAACCTCTCCTCCGGCACCCTCCAGGTCTTCAAGGCCGGCACGGGCACCTCCGGCACGTTCACCTGGCAGAACGTGCCGGACCCGGACGGCTCCCCGACCACCACCCGCAACCAGGTCTCCGGCGCCAAGCGCTTCAGCGGCGGCGAGGGCTGCTACTACGCGAACGACACCGTCTGGTTCACCACCAAGGGCGACAACCGGGTCTGGCAGGTCAACCTCGCCGCCGGCACCTACGAGCTGGCCTACGACGACTCGCTCGTCTCCGGCGGCGCCCCGCTCACCGGTGTCGACAACGTCACCGGCACCTCCTCCGGCGACCTCTTCGTCGCCGAGGACGGCGGCAACATGGAGATCTGCGTCATCACCCCGGACGACGTCGTCGCGCCGTTCCTGCGGATCACCGGCCAGTCCTCCTCCGAGATCTGCGGGCCCGCCTTCTCCCCCGACGGCAAGCGGCTGTACTTCTCCAGCCAGCGGGGCACGAGCGGCAGCTCCTCCGGCGGCATCACCTACGAGGTGACGGGCCCGTTCCGCGCGTAGCACCGCATGTCCACCGTCCGGTGGGCGCCGCCGAGCAGGGCGGCGCCCAGCGGCGTGAGCGTGTGCAGGACCGCGTTGCCGTGGCGCAGGGTCGCGATCAGCCCGGCCTCGCGCAGGACGCCCGCGTGCTGACTGGCCGAGGCGAGCGACACCCCGGCCCTGCGGGCCAGCTCGCTGGTCGTACCGCCGTCGCCGATGGCGTGCAGGACGGTGGAGCGGGTCTGGCCGACGAGCTTGGCCAGCGAGGAGCCGCCCGGGGCCCGTACGGTCGGCGCCTCGCCGTGGGTGACGGGGTAGACGAGGACCGGCGGCAGCGCGGGGTCACGCAGCACGACCGGGGTCCCCCGGCAGAAGTACGAGGGCTGGAGCAGCAGCCCCCGCCCGTCGAGGTGGACGTCCCGGTCGACCGGGTAGTCGGCCTCCAGGACGGGCGCTCGCCAGCGCAGCATCGGCGGCAGCGAGGCGAGGAGTTCGTCCGCGCCGCCGTCCAGGAGCGCCCGGCCGCGACACGCGCGGTCGGCCTCGACCCGGGCCCTGATGTGCGGCCAGTACGGCTCGACGGCCGCCCGGTGATAACTCCGCAGGGCCCCCACGAGCCGGTCGAAGGGCTCCGCGCCACCGTCGGCGAGGGCACGGAGCGAGTGGGGTACGGTCCGGCCGCCCGACCGGTCCGCCTCGAGCAGCGAGAGCTCGGCGTGCAGCCGGCCGGCGTCGGTCGCGCGGATCGCCTGGAGGCCCTCGTCGAGTCCGTGGACGCCCTCGGCGGGCGTCAGGAAGTCGGGGAAATAGCCGCGGCTGGGGACGAGCGCGGCGAGCAGCCGGGTCTCACCGCTCAGCCGCATCCTGGTTTCGGAGCGCCATTCTCCGTAGACGACGGAGCCGCGCCGGTCCCTTAAACGGTGAAAGCTCAGAATCGTTTCCCACAGAACGTCCGGCCGGGCTGCCGTCCGCACTCCCGCCAGGTCGTTTCCGGTGAAATGAATCCGCAGCATGACGTCCCCACCTGTGCACTCGCAACCACCCCCGACGACGAGTATGCACAGCATCACTGCACGTTACCAGGGTGTTTCAGCCACAGTTGAAAAGCATCGCGGCAATCGGGGCCGAAACGAAAAGCTGTGCGGGTCGGGCAGGAAACCTCAGGACCGAGGTGACGTGGTGGAGACCGTGGGGGGCTTTGCCCGTCCGGCGGCGGTCGGCGAGGTTGCGGCTCACCTGCCCGGCATCGGAAAAGGGCGCGGCCTCCGGGTGGGGATCCGGGGGTCGCGCCCGCTCCGTTCTTTGCCGAAGAAACGGAAAGTTCAAAGGCCAATAATTCAATCGGGCCCAATGGAACAAGAACGCACGTCCGCCCAAAATCAAAACGACGGGACGGACACCTCCGCACAAAGGTGTCCGTCCCGTCTCTCTCGGTTCCGGAGCCGCCGCCCGCCGGTGAGGGTGGGAGATGACCGACGGCGGCCCCGGTGGTTCCGGTGAATCCCCTGCTGAACGGGGGTTCAGCAGGATCCGGCGGCCGTTCCTGAACCCCGGTTCAGGAGGGCCCGACCGCCACTCCCGAACCGGGGGCCTGCGGGGTCAGCGGCTGTCGCTGCCCTTGGACCCGGCCGCCGCGCGACCGGCCTCCAGGCGCGCCACCGGGATCCGGAAGGGCGAGCAGGAGACGTAGTCGAGGCCCACCTCGTGGAAGAAGTGCACCGACTCCGGGTCGCCGCCGTGCTCACCGCAGACACCGAGCTTGATGTCGGGGCGGGTGGCCCGGCCGGCCTCCACGGCGCTGCGCACGAGGGCGCCGACACCGTCCTTGTCGATGGTCTCGAACGGGCTGACGCCGAAGATGCCCTTCTCCAGGTACGCGGTGAAGAACGAGGCCTCCACGTCGTCGCGGGAGAAGCCCCACACCGTCTGGGTCAGGTCGTTGGTGCCGAAGGAGAAGAACTCGGCGGCCTCGGCGATCTGGCCCGCGGTGACGGCGGCGCGCGGCAGCTCGATCATGGTGCCGAGCGCCAGCTTCAGCTCCACACCGGTGCGGGCCTGGACCTCCGCGATGACCTGCTCGGCCTCCTCGCGGACGATCTCCAGCTCCTGGACGGTGCCCACGAGCGGGATCATGATCTCGACGCGCGGGTCGCCCTTGGCGTCGATGCGCTGCGCCGCGGCCTCCGCGATCGCCCGGACCTGCATGGTGAACAGGCCGGGGATGACCAGGCCGAGACGGACACCGCGCAGACCCAGCATCGGGTTCTGCTCGTGCAGACGGTGGACGGCCTGGAGCAGGCGCAGGTCGTTCTCGTGCGGCTCCTTGCGGGACTCCGCGAGGGCGACGCGTACCGAGAGCTCGGTGATGTCCGGCAGGAACTCGTGCAGCGGCGGGTCGAGCAGCCGGACCGTGACGGGCAGCCCGTCCATGGCCTCGAACAGCTCGACGAAGTCCGTCTGCTGGAGCGGCAGCAGGGCTTCCAGGGCCTGGTCGCGCTCGGCGTCGGTGTCCGCGAGGATCAGCCGCTCGACGAACTGGCGGCGCTCGCCGAGGAACATGTGCTCGGTGCGGCAGAGGCCGATGCCCTGGGCGCCGAAGCGGCGGGCGCGGTTGGCGTCCTCGGCGTTGTCGGCGTTGGCGCGGACCCGGAGGCGGCGGACGCGGTCCGCGTAGGCCATGATCCGGTGGACGGCGGCGACGAGCTCGTCGGCGTCGTCGGCGCCGGCGTGCATCCGGCCCTCGAAGTACTCGACGACCGGCGACGGTACGACCGGTACCTCACCGAGGTAGACCTTGCCGGTGGAGCCGTCGATGGAGACGACGTCACCCTCCTCGACGACCTGGCCGTCCGAGGTGGTCATCCGGCGGCGCTTGGTGTCGACCTCGAGTTCCTCGGCGCCGCAGACACAGGTCTTGCCCATGCCGCGGGCGACGACGGCGGCGTGCGAGGTCTTGCCGCCGCGGGAGGTGAGGATGCCCTCGGCGGCGATCATGCCGTCCAGGTCGTCCGGGTTGGTCTCGCGGCGGATCAGGATGACCTTCTCGCCCGACCGGGACCACTTGACGGCGGTGTACGAGTCGAAGACGGCCTTGCCGACGGCGGCACCCGGGGAGGCGGCGATACCGCGCCCGATCTGGTCGACCTTCGCGTTCTCGTCGAACTTGGGGAACATCAGCTGAGCCAGCTGCGCGCCGGTGACGCGCTGGAGCGCCTCGGCCTCGTCGATCAGACCCTGGTCCACGAGCTGCGTGGCGATGCGGAAGGCGGCACCGGCGGTGCGCTTGCCGACCCGGGTCTGGAGCATCCAGAGCTGGCCGCGCTCGATGGTGAACTCGATGTCGCAGAGATCCTTGTAGTGGGTCTCCAGCGTCTCCATGATGTGCATCAGCTGGTCGTACGACGTCTTGTCGATCGACTCGAGGTCGGCCAGCGGCACGGTGTTGCGGATACCGGCGACGACGTCCTCGCCCTGCGCGTTCTGCAGGTAGTCGCCGTAGACGCCCTGGTGGCCGGAGGCGGGGTCGCGGGTGAAGGCGACGCCGGTGCCGGAGTCCGGGCCGAGGTTGCCGAAGACCATCGAGCAGACGTTGACGGCGGTGCCGAGGTCGCCCGGGATGCGCTCCTGGCGGCGGTACAGCTTCGCGCGGTCGGTGTTCCAGGAGTTGAAGACGGCCTCGATGGCGAGGTCCATCTGCTCACGCGGGTCCTGGGGGAAGTCGCGGCCGGTGTCGGTCTTCACGATCTTCTTGAACTGCTTGACGACCTTCTTCAGGTCGGCGGCGTCGAGGTCGGTGTCGCTGGCGACCTTCTTCGCGGCCTTGACCTCGTCGAGGGCGTCCTCGAAGAGCTCGCCGTCGACGCCGAGGACGGTCTTGCCGAACATCTGGATGAGCCGGCGGTACGAGTCCCAGGCGAAGCGCTCGTTGTCGGCCTGGCGGGCGAGGCCGACGACGGACTCGTCGGAGAGACCGATGTTGAGGACCGTGTCCATCATGCCGGGCATGGAGAACTTGGCGCCCGAGCGGACGGAGACGAGCAGCGGGTCGTCGGCCTGGCCGAGCTTCTTGCCCATCTTCTGCTCGAGAGCGTCGAGGTGGGCGGACACCTCGTCGCGGAGCGCCACGGGCTCCGAGCCGCTCTCGAGGTAGACCTTGCACGCCTCGGTGGTGATCGTGAACCCGGGGGGGACCGGCAGACCGAGGTTGGTCATCTCGGCCAGGTTCGCGCCCTTGCCACCGAGCAGGTCCTTCAGGTCCCTGTTGCCCTCGGTGAAGTCGTACACGAACTTCTGATCATTGTTTTCCGACACGGGTCCCGACTCCTCGATGACTCGGTTGGCTGCCCTGACGGCGAGGAACATACCCAGATCGAAGGCTTCTGGGGAGGTACGCCTAGCGGTCACGTGGCCTTAACCACCCGTCCGCCAGCACTTCGAAAGTAACCGAGAAGTAGCTTCCGCTTTCACGCCCCGAAGGCGGCATGACCGAAAGTAGAGGCAAGCCGCTCACATGAGCGCACATTCGAGCACTTGCGTTCAAGTCTTGAACGCTGAAAGGGTGGCACCGGGTGCCACCCTTTCAGGCAGTACAGCCTTCCGTAACCTGCTCATCTGAGCAGCCACCCCCTCAAGGGTGGCGAGGATCACTCCCCCGGAAAGACCGAATCTCAGCCGCCGGACGTGTCCAGCTCGGCGTCCTCACTGACTCCCGCACAGTCGTAAGGGTCCTTCAACCAGCCGTCCGGCAGGACAACCCGGTTGTTTCCGGACGTACGGCCCCGAGGGCCGTCCGCGCCCACCGGCCACGACTGATCCAGGTCCAGCTCGCTCAACTGAGCGCGCAGTTCGTCCAGCGACGAGGTGATCGCCAGCTTCTTGCGCATCTCGGAACCCACCGCGAAGCCCTTCAGGTACCAGGCCACATGCTTGCGGAAGTCGATGACACCGCGTGCCTCGTCACCCAGCCACTCACCGAGCAGTCGCGCGTGCCGCACCATCGCGTCCGCGACCTCCCGCAGACCGGGCTGGGCGTAGGAGCCGGTGCCCTCGAAGCCCGCCACCAGGTCCGCGAACAGCCACGGACGGCCGAGGCAGCCGCGCCCGACGACCACGCCGTCGCAGCCCGTCTCCCGCATCATCCGCAGGGCGTCGTCGGCCGACCAGATGTCGCCGTTGCCGAGCACCGGGATCTCCGGCACGTGCTCCTTGAGGCGCGCGATCGCGTCCCAGTCGGCGGTGCCTCCGTAGTGCTGGGCGGCGGTCCTGCCGTGCAGGGCGATCGCCGTGACGCCCTCCTCGACCGCGATCCGGCCCGCGTCCAGATACGTGATGTGGTCGTCGTCGATGCCCTTGCGCATCTTCATCGTGACCGGCAGGTCGCCCGCGCCGGTCACGGCCTCGTTCAGGATCGCCCGCAGCAGCGGCCGCTTGTAGGGCAGGGCCGAGCCGCCGCCCTTCCGCGTCACCTTGGGGACCGGGCAGCCGAAGTTCAGGTCGATGTGGTCGGCCAGGTCCTCGTCGACGATCATCCGCACGGCCTTGCCGACCGTCACGGGGTCCACCCCGTACAGCTGGATCGAGCGCGGCTGCTCCGTCGCGTCGAAGCGGATGAGCTGCATCGTCTTCTCGTTGCGCTCGACCAGGGCGCGCGTCGTGATCATCTCGCTCACGAACAGCCCCTTGCCGCCGCTGAACTCGCGGCAGAGGGTACGGAAGGGGGCGTTGGTGATGCCGGCCATGGGGGCGAGCACCACCGGGGGCTGCACGATGTGCGGGCCGATGGCGAGAGGGGTGAACGCGGTCATGGGCCCCATTGTCCCGCACCCCGGGAGGCTTCCGTCAGCCGTACGGCCCACGCATGGCCGAGCTCACAGCCGGAGGGCCCGCCGGGTGGGGTGGCGGGGCCCGGACGGCGGAGGAACCGGCCGGACACGGACGGCGGGGAGGCCCCTCGCGTACGGGGAGTGACCGGCCGCGCACGCCGTGACCGGACGCCCACGCCGTGACCGGCCGGTGACGGCGAAGGGCCCGGGGCGGCGCGCGCCCCGGGCCCTCCGTCGTGCGGTGGTGACTACTTCTGACCGGCCTCGCCGGCCTCGGCGGTGTCGTTGCTCTCGGCTCCCTGGGCGCGCTCGCGCATCTTCTGCAGGAGCTCGTGCTTCTTCTCGTCGGCCGTGCGGCGGGCGGCGCCGCCGCCCTGGACGGCGCCGTGCTGGTCGGCGCGGGACAGCTTCTTGCGCTGTCCGCCGACGCCGAGGAGGTTGTTGCGCTTGGCCATGGGGTTCTCCCGTCAGTGAGGTGGGCGGTGGTGGAGCTCGATCAGCCGGGGCCGACGCTCACTCGTAGATCTGGAAGAACGAGGACATGCGGGGGACGCTACCCCGGCACGCCCTCCCCCGGCACGTCCTTTTGCGCCGCGGCGGTCGTCTCCCCCCGGGCGGCGCGCACCGCGGGCCCGGCCCGTACGGGGAAGCCCCCGGTTCCGAGTTCCGGAACCGGGGGCTTCGCCGGGTGCGTACGACCGGGGTCAGCAGCCCAGCAGACGGCTGCCCAGGTAACTCTGGATCTGGTCGAGGGAGACGCGCTCCTGCTTCATGGTGTCGCGCTCGCGGACGGTCACCGCGTTGTCGTCGAGGGTGTCGAAGTCGACGGTGACACAGAACGGGGTGCCGATCTCGTCCTGGCGGCGGTAGCGGCGGCCGATGGCGCCGGCGTCGTCGAACTCGATGTTCCAGTTCTGGCGCAGGTCCGCCGCGAGGCCCTTGGCCTTCGGGGAGAGCTGCGGGTTGCGCGAGAGCGGCAGGACCGCGACCTTGATCGGCGCCAGGCGCGGGTCGAGGCGCAGGACGGTGCGCTTCTCCATGACGCCCTTGGCGTTCGGGGCCTCGTCCTCGGTGTACGCGTCGAGGAGGAAGGCCAGCATCGCGCGGCCGACACCGGCGGCGGGCTCGATGACGAACGGCGTCCAGCGCTCGCCGGACTCCTGGTCCAGGTAGGTCAGGTTGGCGCCGGAGGCCTTGGAGTGCGCGGCCAGGTCGTAGTCGGTGCGGTTGGCGACGCCCTCCAGCTCGCCCCACTCGCTGCCGCCGAACGAGAAGCGGTACTCGATGTCGGCGGTGCGCTTCGAGTAGTGGGAGAGCTTCTCCTTCGGGTGCTCGAACCAGCGCATGTTCTCCTCACGGAGACCCAGGCCGGTGTACCAGTTCCAGCGCTGCTCCATCCAGTATTCCTGCCACTGCTCGTCCTCGCCCGGCTTGACGAAGAACTCCATCTCCATCTGCTCGAACTCGCGGGTGCGGAAGATGAAGTTGCCCGGAGTGATCTCGTTCCGGAAGGACTTGCCCATCTGCGCGATGCCGAACGGCGGCTTCTTGCGCGAGGTCTGCAGGACCTGGCCGAAGTTGGTGAAGATGCCCTGCGCGGTCTCGGGACGCAGGTAGGCGACGGAGCCGGTGTCCTGGGTCGGGCCGAGGTGCGTGGAGAGCAGGCCGGAGAACTGCTTGGGCTCGGTGAACGTGCCCTTGTTGCCGCAGTTGGGGCAGTTGAGGTCGGCGAAGCCGTTCTCGGGGAGACGGCCGTGCTTCTCCTCGTACGCCTCCTCCAGGTGGTCGGCGCGGAAGCGCTTGTGGCAGGAGGTGCACTCGGTCAGCGGGTCGGTGAAGGTGGCGACGTGACCCGAGGCCTCCCAGACCTCCGTGGCCAGGATGACCGACGAGTCGATGCCGACGACGTCCTCGCGCGCGGTGACCATGTAACGCCACCACTGGCGCTTGATGTTCTCCTTGAGTTCGACACCCAGCGGTCCGTAGTCCCAGGCGGCTCGCTGGCCGCCGTAGATCTCGCTGCACGGGTAGACGAAGCCACGGCGCTTGCTCAGGCTGACGATGGTGTCGATCTTGTCGGCGGCCACGGTGCTCTCTTCATTACGACGACGAAGTGCGAATGCCACAGGTTACCGGCGCCCGCACCCCCCGTATCAAATCGGTTCGGTGCGGGGATCACGCGAAGGCCTGGTCGGGGGTCGCGTGGGCGGTGCCACATGTACGACAATTGACAATCGTTTCCAGTTTTGTTGAAAATGAGTGTCATGAACGTACGTCGCCTCATACCCAGCACCGCCCTCGCCGGAGCCGTCGCGCTCGGCCTCGTCTCCCTCTCCGCCTGCGCCGGAAGCTCCGACGCCGCCGACGGGGGAAGCGGCGGCAAGCTGGACGTGGTGGCGTCCTTCTACCCCATGCAGTACCTGGCCGAGCAGATAGGCGGCGGCCACGTGGCCGTCAACACGCTCACCAAGCCCGGCGTCGAACCCCACGACCTGGAGCTCAAGCCGAAGCAGATCGGCGAGCTCGGCGAGGCCGACGTCGTCCTCTACCTCAAGGGCATCCAGCCCGCCGTCGACGAGGCCATCGCCCAGGCCGGCGTCGAGAACACCGTCGACGCCGCCACCCTCACGAAGCTGGAGGCGCACGGCACCGGCGCCGGCCACGAGGGCCACGCGCACGAGGAGCACGCCCACGAGGGCGAGGAGCACGCCGCCGGGGAGGAGGGCCACGACCACGCCTCCGAGGCCGGAGCCGACCCGCACGTCTGGCTCGACCCCGTGAAGTACGCCGAGGTCGCCAAGGGTGTCGGCAGCGCCCTGGAGAAGGCCGACCCGGACCACGCCGCCGACTACCGGAAGAACGCCGACGCGCTGGTGAAGAAGCTCGGCGACCTCGACACCGCCTTCGAGACCGGCCTGAAGAACACCGCGACGAAGACCTTCATCACCACCCACTCCGCCTTCGGCTACCTCGCCGAGCGGTACGGCCTGGACCAGGAGGGCATCTCCGGAGTCGACCCCGAGTCCGAGCCGAGCCCCGCCCGGATCAAGGAACTCCAGGACATCGCGAAGCAGGACAAGGTCACCACCGTCTTCTTCGAGACCCTCGCGAGCGACAGGACCGCCAGGACCCTCGCCTCCGACACCGGTCTGAAGACCGACGTGCTCGACCCGCTGGAGGGAATCACGGACACCTCCAAGGGCGATGACTACATCGAGGTCATGCGGTCCAACCTGGCCGCGCTGCAGAAGGCCCTCGGCGCCAAGTGATCACCGCACAGCAGGAGGTACGAGCCATGGCAGCCCAGACACCGGCGGCCCCGGAACCGGAATCCGTCATCTCCGTCCGCGGTGCCACCGCGGCCCTCGGCGCCCGGCCCGTCCTCCGCGGCGTCGACCTGACCGTCCGCCGCGGTGAGGTCGTCGCCCTGCTCGGCGCCAACGGCTCCGGCAAGTCCACCGCCGTCCGCGCCGTCATCGGCCAGGTGCCGCTGACCGGCGGCACGATCGAGCTGTTCGGCACGGAGCGGAAGCGGTTCCGCGACTGGGCCCGCGTCGGCTACGTACCGCAGCGCACCACCGCCGCCAGCGGCGTCCCCGCCACCGTCCGCGAGGTCGTCTCCTCCGGCCGGCTCTCCCGCCGCAGGTTCGGCTGGACGACGAAGCAGGACCGGGCAGCCGTCGAGCGGGCCATCGACCTCGTCGGCCTCGCCGACCGCGCCGGGGACTCCGTCTCCGCGCTCTCCGGCGGCCAGCACCAGCGGGTCCTGATCGCCCGCGCGCTCGCCTCCGAACCCGAACTCCTGATCATGGACGAGCCGATGGCCGGCGTCGACCTCGCGAGCCAGGAGATCCTGGCGTCGACCCTGCGCGAGCAGGTCGCGGGCGGCACCTCCGTCCTCCTCGTCCTGCACGAGCTGGGCCCCCTGGAGCCGCTGATCGACCGCGCGGTCGTCCTGCGCGACGGCTGTGTCGTCCACGACGGACCGCCGCCCGAGGCCCTCGGCCAGCACGCGCTGCCGGGCCACGACCACGTCCACCCCCACGCGGCCGACGAGCCGATCCGTACCGGATTGCTGACCTGATCATGGAAATCCTCCAGCTCCCCTTCATGCAGCGCGCGCTCCTCGCCGCCGTGCTCGTCGGCATCACCGCCCCCGCCGTCGGCATCTACCTCGTCCAGCGCCGCCAGGCGCTGATGGGCGACGGCATCGGCCATGTCGCCATGACCGGCGTCGGACTCGGCTTCCTCCTGAACTCCAGCCCGGTGTGGATGGCGACCGCCGTCGCCGTCGTCGGCTCGGTCGCGATGGAACTGATCAGGGCGTACGGGAAGACCCGCGGCGACCTCGCGCTCGCGCTGCTCTTCTACGGCGGGATGGCCGGCGGCGTCATGCTGACCAGCCTCTCGACGACCGGCTCCAACGCCAATCTGACCTCGTACCTCTTCGGCTCGCTCTCCACGGTCTCGTCCCAGGACATCACCGCGATCGGCGTCCTGGCCGCCTTCGTGGTCCTCGTCACGGTCGGCCTGCGCCGCCAGCTCTTCGCGGTCAGTCAGGACGAGGAGTTCGCCCGGGTCACCGGCCTCCCGGTGCGCGCACTGAACCTGTTGATCGCGGTCACGGCCGCGGTGACCGTCACGGTCGCCATGCGGGTCGTCGGCCTGCTGCTCGTCAGCGCGCTCATGGTGGTGCCGGTGGCGGCGGCCCAGCAGCTGTCGAAGTCCTTCAGGGCGACCTTCGTCCTCGCGGTGGCGACCGGCGTCACGGTCACCCTGGCGGGCACGGTCACCTCGTACTACCAGGACGTGCCGCCCGGCGCGACGATCGTGCTGTACGCGATCGGGGTCTTCGTCCTCCTCACCCTCCTGGCCACGCCGCTCGCGAGACGACGGGCGCGGGCCGCCGAGGCGGGCGCGGAGAGCTGTGACGCACCGGTTCCGGGAACCCGGCGGCCGACGGACGACGTGAAGGTCTGAGCCGCTCAGCTCGGAGTGACACGGGGGACTGGCAGAATGGCGGGGGCAGACAAGCATTCTAGGAGGCCCCCGTGGTGACGGCAGGACCCCCCGTACGAGGGCGCTCGACCAAGCAGCGGGCCGCCGTGTCGGCGGCGCTGAACGAGGTGGACGAGTTCCGCAGCGCTCAGGAGCTGCACGACATGCTGAAGCACCGCGGTGACTCGGTCGGCCTCACCACCGTCTACCGCACGCTCCAGTCCCTCGCGGACGCGGGCGAGGTCGACGCGCTGCGGACGAGCGACGGCGAGACGGTGTACCGGCGCTGCTCGACCGGCGACCACCACCATCACCTGGTCTGCCGCCTCTGCGGCAAGGCCGTCGAGGTGGAGGGCCCGATGGTCGAGCAGTGGGCCGAGACGATCGCCGCGGAGCACGGCTTCGTGAACGTGGCGCACACGGTCGAGATCTTCGGCACGTGCGCGGAGTGCGCGGAGAAGTGACCTGACCTGACATACGTGGGGGCCCGCACCGGAATCCTCCGGTG
>NZ_JBHXSA010000007.1:0-59255 GCF_042716475.1 Streptomyces sp. NPDC058671
GCCCCGCACCGGAGTTCCGGTGCGGGGCCGTCCCCGTCACGTACGAGAGGGAGCTCAGCCCTCGCTGACGCCCAGCTTCTCCAGGATCAGGTCCTTGACCCTCGCCGCGTCGGCCTGACCGCGGGTCGCCTTCATGACCGCGCCGACCAGGGCGCCGACCGCCGCGACCTTGCCGCCGCGGATCTTGTCGGCGATGGCCGCGTTGCCCGCGATGGCCTCCTCGACGGCCGTGCCGAGGGCGCCGTCGTCGGAGACGACCTTCAGACCGCGCTTCTCGACGACCGCGTCCGGGGAGCCCTCGCCGGCGAGAACGCCCTCGATGACCTGACGGGCCAGCTTGTCGTTGAGGTCACCGGAGGTGACCAGGGCCGAGACCCGGGCCACGTCGGCCGGGGTGATGGCCAGCTCCTCCAGCGAGACGCCCTGCTCGTTGGCGTTGCGGGCGAGCTCGCCCATCCACCACTTGCGCGCCGAAGCCGCGTCCGCGCCCGCCTCGATCGTCGCGACGATCGGGTCGACCGCGCCGGCGTTGAGGATGGACTGCATGTCCAGCTCGGACACGCCCCACTCCTCGCGCAGCCGGGTACGGCGCAGCCGAGGCAGCTCGGGAAGGCCCCTGCGGAGCTCCTCGACCCACTCGCGGGCCGGGGCGACGGGGACGAGGTCGGGCTCCGGGAAGTACCGGTAGTCCTCGGCGTTGTCCTTGATGCGGCCCGCGGTGGTGGAGCCGTCGTCCTCGTGGAAGTGACGGGTCTCCTGCACGATCGTGCCACCGGAGGTGAGCACGGCCGCGTGGCGCTGGATCTCGAAGCGCGCCGCGCGCTCCACCGAGCGGAGCGAGTTGACGTTCTTCGTCTCCGAGCGGGTGCCGAAGGTCTTGGTGCCGTGCGGGCGCAGCGACAGGTTCACGTCGCAGCGCATCTGGCCCTTGTCCATGCGGGCGTCGGAGACACCCAGGGCGCGGATCAGCTCGCGCAGCTCGGCGACGTACGCCTTGGCGACCTCGGGGGCCCGCTCGCCCGCGCCCTCGATCGGCTTGGTGACGATCTCGATGAGCGGGATGCCGGCCCGGTTGTAGTCGAGCAGCGAGTGCGAGGCGCCGTGGATGCGGCCGGTCGCGCCACCGATGTGGGTGGACTTGCCGGTGTCCTCCTCCATGTGGGCGCGCTCGATCTCGACGCGGAAGACCTCGCCGTCCTCCAGCTGGACGTCCAGATAGCCGTTGAAGGCGATCGGCTCGTCGTACTGGGAGGTCTGGAAGTTCTTCGGCATGTCCGGATAGAAGTAGTTCTTCCGGGCGAAGCGGCACCACTCGGCGATCTCGCAGTGCAGCGCGAGACCGATCTTGATGGCGGACTCGACGCCGATCGCGTTGACGACCGGGAGCGAGCCGGGCAGGCCGAGACAGGTGGGGCACGTCTGCGAGTTGGCGTCCGCGCCCAGCTCGGTCGAGCAGCCGCAGAACATCTTCGTCTTGGTACCCAGCTCGACATGGACCTCAAGGCCCATGACGGGGTCGTACGCGGCGAGCGCCGCTTCGTACGACAGCAGTTCAGTGACAGTCACGGTGAGACTTTCCCTCTCAGCCCAGCAGGACGTCTTCGTCGCCCAGGCGCTTCAGCTCCCGGTAGAGGATCGCCAGGCCGGTCACGATGGCGGCGGCGGACACGGCGGCGTCGATCAGCCGCAGGGTGTCGCCGTCGCTGCGGGCCAGCTTGGCCTGCTTGGCGACACTGATGGCACCGAACGCGGTGCTGGCCAGCGACACGTACACGCCGGTCTTCGACTTCTTGAAGTTCTTGGCCTTCTTTGCCATGGCACTCACAGCGACGGAGCCTCCTCAAGCAGCGGGTGCCCCCACTTTTCCACGAAGGCCGCCTCGACGGCGGCGCCGACCTTGTAGAGCCGGTCGTCCTTCATGGCGGGGGCGATGATCTGCAGACCGACCGGGAGGCCGTCCTCGGGCGCGAGGCCGCAGGGCAGCGACATGGCGGCGTTGCCGGCCAGGTTGGTCGGGATCGTGCACAGGTCCGCGAGGTACATGGCCATCGGGTCGTCGGCGCGCTCGCCGATCGGGAAGGCGGTGGTGGGAGTCGTCGGGGAGACGATCACGTCCACCTGCTCGAAGGCCTGCTCGAACTCGCGGGTGATGAGCGTACGGACCTTCTGCGCCGAGCCGTAGTAGGCGTCGTAGTAGCCGGAACTCAGCGCGTACGTACCGAGGATGATGCGGCGCTTGACCTCGTCGCCGAAGCCGGCCTCACGGGTGAGGGCGGTGACGTCCTCGGCCGACCGGGTGCCGTCGTCGCCGACGCGCAAGCCGTAGCGCATGGCGTCGAAGCGGGCCAGGTTGGAGGAGCACTCGGACGGCGCGATCAGGTAGTACGCCGAGAGGGCGAGGTCGAAGGTCGGGCAGTCCAGCTCGACGATCTCGGCGCCCAGCGACTTCAGCAGCTCCACGGACTCGTCGAAGCGCTGCACCACACCGGCCTGGTAGCCCTCGCCGCGGAACTGCTTGACGACGCCGACGCGCATGCCGGCGACCGAGCCGTTGCGCGCGGCCTCGACGACCGGCGGGACCGGGGCGTCGATGGAGGTCGAGTCGAGCGGGTCGTGCCCGGCGATCGCCTCGTGCAGGAGGGCCGCGTCCAGGACCGTACGGGCGCAGGGGCCGCCCTGGTCGAGGGAGGACGAGAACGCCACCATGCCGTAGCGGGAGACCCCGCCGTAGGTCGGCTTGACGCCCACGGTTCCGGTGACGGCGGCGGGCTGGCGGATGGAACCGCCGGTGTCCGTGCCGATGGCGAGGGGGGCCTCGTACGCGGCGAGGGCGGCGGACGAGCCACCGCCGGAGCCGCCGGGGATCCGGGTCAGGTCCCAGGGGTTGCCGGTCGGACCGTAGGCGCTGTTCTCCGTCGAGGAGCCCATCGCGAACTCGTCCATGTTGGTCTTGCCGAGGATGACGACGTCGGCGGCCTTGAGGTTCTTGACCAGGGTCGCGTCGTACGGCGGGATCCAGCCCTCGAGGATCTTCGAGCCCACGGTCGTCGGCATGCCGGCGGTGGTGAAGATGTCCTTGAGCGCGAGCGGCACACCGGCGAGCGGGCCGAGCTTCTCGCCCCGGGCGCGCTTCTCGTCGACGGCGCGGGCCTGGGCGAGCGCGCCCTCGCGGTCGACGTGGAGGAAGGCGTGGACCTTCTCGTCGACGGCCTCGATGCGGGCGAGGTGGGCCTCGGTGACCTCGACGGCGGTCAGTTCGCCGGCGGCGATCCTCCCGGCGATCTCGGCCGCGGTGAGCTTGATGATGTTGTCCGTCATGACTGTTAGTCCTCCCCCAGGATCTGCGGCACCTTGAAACGCTGCTGCTCCTGGGCCGGGGCGCCGGAGAGCGCCTGCTCGGGGGTGAGCGACGGACGGACCTCGTCCGCGCGCATGACATTGGTCAGCGGCAGCGGGTGGGAGGTCGGCGGTACGTCTTGGTCGGCGACCTCGGAGACGCGGGCGACCGCGCCGATGATGTCGTCGAGCTGGCCGGCGAAGTGATCGAGTTCTTCGCCCTTCAGCTCCAGACGCGCCAGCCGTGCGAGGTGGGCGACCTCCTCGCGCGTGATGCCAGGCATGCGGATCCTCACGGGGTGAGCTTGATGGTGTGGCCCCATCCTATGGGGCCGGTGCGCCTGCCCGTGAAACGGTTTGCCCGGCGTCCCGGTGGCGGGTGGACACGGGCTACGGGACGACCTGCCCGGAGGTCTGGTCGACGTCCAGTTCGGCCGCGAGGTCGGCGGGGCGGCGCCAGCCGTGCTCGCCGCGGGCCAGGAGCCAGGCGGTCGCCTCCCCCGGCGGCATCGCGGCCGCCACCAGCCAGCCCTGGACGGCGTCGCAGCCCAGGTCGCGCAGGCGCTCCCAGGTCTCGTCGTCCTCGACGCCCTCGGCCACGACGAGGAGGCCGAGGGAGTGGGCGAGGTCGACCGTGCAGCGGACGATCTCGGCGTCCTCGGTGTCGACGGCGAGCCGGGCGACGAAGGAGCGGTCGATCTTCAGCTCGCTGACGGGGAGTCGGCGGAGATGGACGAGGGAGGAGTAGCCGGTGCCGAAGTCGTCGAGGGACATCTTGACGCCGTGGCCGGTGAGGCCGTTGAGCGTGTCGGCGGCCCGCTGGGGGTCTTCGAGGAGCACGTGCTCCGTTATCTCCAGTTGGAGCGCGCCGGCCGGGACGCCGTGGCGGGCCAGCCGGGCGGCGACGGCGCCGGCGAAGCCGGGGGTGTGCACGTCGCGCGGCGAGACGTTGACGGCGACCGGGACGTCGAGGCCCTGGGCGCGCCAGCGGGCGACCTGGGCGAGGGCGGTCTCCAGGACGTACTCGGTGAGGTGCGGCATCAGGCCGGAGGACTCGGCGATGGCGATGAACTCGTCCGGCGGGACCTTTCCGCGCTCGGGGTGCACCCAGCGGACGAGGGCTTCGAGGCCGGCGACCTGGCCGTCGAAGCGGACCTTGGGCTGGTAGTGGAGCTCGACGTCGCCGGCGTCGAGGGCGCGGCGCAGGTCGCCGAGGAGTCCGAGCCGGTCGGGCGTGTTCGAGTCGCGCTTGGACTCGTAGACCTCGACGCCGGTGCGGTCCCGCTTGGCCTGGTACATGGCGACGTCGGCGCGGCGCAGCAGGCCTTCGGCGTCGAGGGCGTGGTCGGGGAAGACGGCGACGCCGGCGCTCGCCTCCAGGACGAGGGTGAGTCCGTCGAGGTCGAGCGGCGAGGAGAGCTCGGCGACGAGGTGGCGGGCGACCCGCTGGGCGCTGGTGGTGGAGTCGGCGATGGGCAGCAGGACGGCGAACTCGTCGCCGCCGAGCCGGGCGGCCTCGGCACCGCGGGGCAGGGCGAGGCGGAGCCGGTCGGCGATCTGGAGGAGCAGCCGGTCGCCCGCGAGGTGACCCAGGGTGTCGTTGACCGACCGGAAACGGTCGAGGTCGATCAGGACGAGGGCGGCGCGGGCCCCCTCGCCCTCGGCCTCCTCCAGGGCGGTCCAGGCCCGCTCCAGGAGCCACTGGCGGTTGGGGAGCCCGGTCAGCGGGTCGCGCAGCTGCTCCTCGGCGCGGGCGCGGGCGATCCAGAGGGTGGAGTCGAGGGCGATGAGGGGCACGGCGAAGAGCGGCAGCAGGACCGGCCTGGTGGCGGCGACCACGCAGATCAGCGGGGCGATGCCGAGCAGGGCGACGGCGACGAGACCCTGCCGGAGGAGGGCGGTGCGGGCGATGGTGGGCAGGCCGCCGCTCTGGGGGGCGAGCGTGTACCACAGGAGGACGCGGGTCACCACGAGATAGGTGGTCGCGGCGAGCACGACTTCCGGGAGGTCCCCGATGGTCCAGTCGAGGGGCTGCCAGGGCCGATCGACGCTGGGTACCTCTCCGAAGAGGGCGAGGACGAGGGCGGCGGCGGCGACTCCGAGGACGTCGGCGGCACCGTGCAGCAGGCCCTGTCGCCAGCGGTGCCGGCGGGCGGCGCCGACGAAGGCGACGACCGTCAGGGAGACGAGACCGGCGGGCACCCAGCCGTACAGGAGGAGGACGGCGAGGGTGAGGGCGGCGCCGGATCCGGTGCCGCCCCACCAGCGGTCGCGGCCGAGGGCGACCAGGTGGCCGACGATGAGGCCGGTGAGGACGGCGAGGGACCAGCCGGCCACACCGCCGGGGAAGAGCACGTGCCCGGCGCTCAGGGCCTGCTGGAGCCCGACGACGAGCACGACGGCGGCGATGCCCACCACGGCTGCGGGCAGCCGGGAGGGAAGGCCCTGCGGGACCGCACGGCCGTGTGGCCGTGGGACCGGGGCGGCGCTCTCGGTCGGTTCCATTCCCGTCCCTCTCACAGGCGGCGGTGCCGTCGGGGTGCGACGGCCGCGGTCGCGCGGCCGCCGGTGGTCCGGCCGTCCGTCGCACGGCCGCCGTCGGGCGGCGTGTCTCGTGTCGACGGGGCCGTGGTCCTGGCGCCACGACCGGCAGAGCCCTCGCGCGGCCGTGCACGACGAGACGCACGGTCACCACACTAGGCCGCCGAGGGCTTCGACGGGCAGCGCTCTCCTTGTCTTGCCCGAATGCGACCCGGCCACCCGTAACGATCTGGTATGCGCCGAACGGGTGAGCTTCGTCGGGGACGGCGGGGGGTCACGGGGCGGCGGGGACCGCGGCCTCCCGAGCGGCGTCGGGCCCTTGTTCGAGCAGGACGGAGAAGCCGTCCTCGTCCAGAACCGGAACTTTCAGCTGCATCGCCTTGTCGTACTTCGAACCCGGGTTCTCACCCACCACCACAAAGGCGGTCTTCTTCGAAACGGAACCGGTCACCTTCGCTCCGAGCCGCTGCAGGGACTCTTTTGCGCCATCTCGGGTGAACTTCTCGAGGGTGCCGGTCACCACGACCGTCAGCCCCTCCAGCGGACGCGGCCCCTCGTCCTCTCCCGCGCCCTCGTCCTCGAGACGGACCCCGGCCGCGCGCCACTTGCGCACGATCTCCCGGTGCCACTCCTCGGAGAACCACTGCTTCACTGCGGCCGCGATGATCCCGCCGACCCCGTCGACGGCCGCCAGCTCCTCCTCGCTCGCCTGCTCGATCCGCTCCAGGGAACGGAACTCCCGGGCCAGCGCCTCGGCGGCGACCGGCCCCACGTGCCGGATCGAGAGCCCGTTGATGAACCGGGCCAACGGCCGCTCCTTCGCCGCCGCGATGTTCTCCAGCATCGCCAGCGCGTTCTTCTTCGGCTCGCCCTTCTGGTTGGCGAAGACCGTGACGATCTTCTCCTCGCCGGTCTTCGGGTCCCGCTTGGGCAGCCCGCTGCTCGGGTCGAGGACGTACGCCTTGATCGGAAGCAGCCGCTCGATGGTGAGGTCGAAGAGGTCGCCCTCGTCCCCGAGGGGCGGCTCGGCCGGCTCCAGGGGGCGGGTCAGCGCCGCAGCGGCCACCATGCCGAAGTTCTCGATGTCCAGGCACTGGCGCCCGGCGAGGAAGAAGAGCCGCTCGCGCAGCTGGGCCGGGCACGTCCTGGCGTTCGGGCAGCGGAGGTCGATGTCGCCCTCCTTCATCGGCTTCAGCGACGTCCCGCACTCCGGGCACTCGGCGGGCATCACGAACTCCCGCTCGCTGCCGTCCCGCAGGTCGGCGACCGGCCCGAGGATCTCCGGGATGACGTCGCCGGCCTTGCGCAGCACGACCGTGTCGCCGATCAGGACGCCCTTGGCCTTCACCACCTCCTGGTTGTGGAGGGTGGCGAACTCGACCTCGGAGCCGGCCACGGTCACCGGTTCCACCTGCGCGTACGGTGTGACGCGGCCGGTCCTGCCGACGCCGACCTTGATGTCGAGCAGCTTGGTGTTGACCTCCTCCGGCGCGTACTTCCAGGCGATGGCCCAGCGGGGGGCGCGCGCGGTGGAGCCGAGCCGGCCCTGGAGCGGGATCTCGTCGAGCTTGACGACGACCCCGTCGATCTCGTGCTCCACGGAGTGGCGGTTCGCCCCGAAGTACGCGATGAACTCCCGCACCTCGTCGAGCGAGCCGACCACCTTGTTGTGCCGGGCGGTGGGCAGGCCCCACTCGCGCAGCAGCTCGTAGGTCTCCGAGAGGCGGGAGATGTCGAAGCCCTCGCGGGCACCGATGCCGTGCACGACCATGTGCAGCGGACGGGAGGCGGTGACCTTGGGGTCCTTCTGGCGGAGCGAACCCGCCGCCGCGTTCCGCGGGTTGGCGAAGGGCTTGTCTCCGGCTTCCACCAGACGGGCGTTGAGCCCCTCGAAGGCCTCCATCGGGAAGTAGACCTCACCGCGGATCTCCACCAGGTCCGGGACGCGGTCCCCGTGCAGCCGGTCCGGGATGTCGGCGATCGTCCGGACGTTGGGCGTGATGTCCTCGCCGGCGCGGCCGTCGCCGCGCGTGGCGGCCCGGGTCAGCCGCCCGTGCTCGTACGTGAGGTTCACCGCCAGGCCGTCGACCTTCGGCTCGCACAGGTAGTGGAAGTCGGGGGTGCCGACGTCCCGCGCGATCCGCTCGGCCCAGGCCGCCAGCTCCTGGTCGTCGAAGGCGTTGTCCAGGGAGAGCATCCGCTCGCGGTGCTCGACGGAGGTGAACTCGGTCTCGTACTGTCCCGCGACCTTCTGGGTCGGCGAGTCGGGTGTCCGCAGCTCCGGGTACTCCTCCTCCAGCGCCTCCAGGGCGCGCAGGAGCCGGTCGAAGTCGCCGTCGCTGATGACAGGCTGGTCCTTCACGTAGTACCGGAAGCGGTGCTCCTCGACCTGCTCGGCCAGGTCGGCGTGCTTCTCCCGTGCCTCGGCGGGCAGGGCCCCCTGTTCGACTGCCACCTTCGTCCGTCCTCCCGTGCCTCGAAACCCGGTCACTCTGGGTTGTCCGCCAGCGATCTCGCCGCCCGGACGCAGTGGGCGAGCGCCGCACGGGCGTAGTCGGGCGAAGAGCCCGCGAGCCCGCACGTGGGAGTGACGACCACGGACTCCGCGAGAGTCCCCGGATTCAGCCCCAGCCTGCGCCACAGCGTCCTGACACCCATGACGCTACCGCCCGGGTCTGACAACGGGCCGTCGGTGGACGCCACCACACCGGCGAAGAGCTTGGTGCCGGCTTCGACGGCCTCACCGATCGTCTCCTCGTCACGCTCGGTGAGCAGACCGAAGTCGAACGAGACGCCGGCGGCTCCGGCTCGCCGCAGCAGCGCGAAGGGCACGTCCGGGGCGCAGGAGTGCACGACCACCGGCCCGTCGTGGACCCCCATCACCTCCCGCAGGGCGCTCTCCACGACCTGCCGGTCGACGGCGCGGTAGGTGCGGTAGCCGCTGGCGGTACGGACGTGCCCGCGCAGGACCGCGGTGAGCGAGGGCTCGTCGAGCTGGAGGACGATCCTGGCCCCCGGGATCCGCTTGCGCAGCTCCGCGAGGTGCCCGTGGAGGCCCTCGGCGAGCGAACCGACCAGGTCGCGGCAGGCACCCGCGTCCCCGAGCGCGGCTTCGCCACCGTGCAGCTCCAGGGCTCCGGCCAGCGTCCACGGGCCGACGGCCTGCACCTTGAGCGGTCCCTCGTACCCCTGGGTGAACTCCTCGAGGGCGTCCAGGTCCTCGCCGAGCCAGGAGCGGGCCCGCCGGGTGTCCCGGCCGGGCCGGTCGCTGATCCGCCAGCCGCTCGGCTCCACGTGCGCGTACAGGTCGACCAGCATCCCGATCGTCCGGCCGATCATGTCGGCGCCGGGGCCGCGGGCCGGCAGCTCGGCCAGGAACGGGAAGTCCTCGAAGGACCCGGTGGCGGTCCTGGCGGCCTCGCGGGCGTCGCCGCCCGGCAGGGAACCGACGCCGGTGGCGGGTCCCCAGAGCGTGATGTCGTTCGTGTCGCCCATGGTCAGCGCCCCGGCCTGACGGTGAGGTCGTTGATCTCCGCGTCGCGCGGCAGGTCGATCGCGGTGAGGATCGCCGTCGCGACCGACTCGGGGTCGATCCACCGGGAGGGGTCGTACTCCTTGCCCTCCTGGGCGTGGACCTTCGCCTGCATGGGGCTCGCGGTGCGGCCCGGATAGACGGACGTCACCCGCACCCCGTGGGCGTGCTCCTCGTGCCGCAGGGAGTCGGCGAGCGCCTTCAGACCGTGCTTGGAGGCGGCGTACGCGCCCCACTGGGCGTGCGCGGCGAGCCCGGCGCCCGAGTTCACGAAGACGACGTGGCCCTGGGAGACCCGCAGTTGGGGCAGGAGGTGCCGGGTCAGTTCGGCCGGGGCGACCAGGTTGACGTTGAGCTGGTGGTGCCAGGTCTTCGGGGTGAGGTCCCCGACGGGCCCGAGGTCGACGACGCCCGCGATGTGCAGCAGGCCGTCCACCCGCTCGGGCATGCTCTGGTGCGAGAACGCCCAGGACAGCCTGTCCGGGTCCGCCAGGTCCCCGACGAGCGTCCGGGCCCCAGGGAACCGCGCGGCGAGTTCCTTGGCGCGTCCCGCGTCACGCGCGTGCAGCACGAGCTCGTCCCCGCGCGCGTGGAGGCGGCGCGCGACGGCCGCGCCGATGCCTGAACCGGCTCCGGTGATCACATGTGTAGCCATGGGAGCCATGCTCGCATCAGCGGGAGCCGATGTTCTCCTCCAGGTGGGCCAGGGCCGTCGGGCCGTCTTCCGCGAAGAGGACGAGGTCGGTGAGGGGCAGCGGGAGGAAGCCCTCGTCCTCCATGCGCTGGAACTGGGTCTTCAGGCCGTCGTAGAAGCCGGCCGTGTTGAGCAGGACCACCGGCTTGGTGTGCTTGCCGTGCTTCTTCAGTTCCAGGATCTCGGTGGCCTCGTCGAGGGTGCCGGTGCCGCCGACCATGATCACGATCGCGTCGGACTTGGCGAGGAGGAGCGCCTTGCGTGCGGCCAGGTCCCCGGTGACGACCATCTCGTCGGTGGCCGGGCGGGCCTTGTGGGCGAGGAAGTCGACGGAGACGCCGACGAGGCGGCCGCCCGCCTCCTGCACGCCGTCCGCGACGACCTTCATCAGGCCGGTGTCGGAGCCGCCCCAGACCAGGGTGTGGCCCGCCTTGCCGAGGAGGCGGGCGAACTCGCGGGCCGGGGCCGTGTACCGCTCGTCCAGGTCGGCCGCGGAGAGGAAGACGCAGATGTTCATGCGCTCCACCGTAGGCCCCCGGCCCCTGACCAGGGGCCTTTGAGATTCGTCGGGAAATCCCCCCGCCGGGCGATGAGTTCCGGTGACGGTCCGGGTCTCCTCTGCCATGGACGAGGTGGAGACCGAGATGAGCAGGGTCCGGGGACGGGTCACGTCACGGGACGGGACGCCGATCGCGTACGAGCGTTACGGGGACGGGCCGCCGCTCGTCCTGGTGAGCGGCGCCCTCGGGACGTCCGGGTCCGAGCGGCCGCTGGGCCTGCTGCTCGCCCGGCGGTTCTCGGTGCTCGCGTACGACCGGAGGGGGCGCGGCGGCAGCGGCGACACCGGGCCGTACGCCGTGGAGCGGGAGGTCGAGGACCTCGCGGCCGTGGTCGCGGAGGCCGGGGCGGGGGCCGCCCTGCACGGGACGGGCACCGGGGGCGCGCTCGCGCTCGCCGCGGTGGCGGCGGGACTGACGGTGGGGCACGTGTCGGTGTACGAGCCGCCGTACTCGGCGGAGGCCGCTCAGCGGTGGAGCCGGGTGGCGGAGCTGCTCGGCCGGGGGCGTCGCTCCGCCGCGGTCGCCCTGTTCCTCACGGACTCGGCGGGGCCGGCGGAGCTGCGGCCCGGCCTCACGGACCTGGCGCACACCCTCGCGTACGACCTCGCCGTCCTCGGCGACGGGACGGTCCCGGAGCGGCGGCTCGCCGGGGTCCACGCGCGCGTACTGGTGGTCGACGGGGGCGCGAGCCCGGCGGGGACCCGCCGTGCGGCCCGCGCCGCGACGGCGGCCCTCCCCCGCGCCCGGCACCGCACCCTGACGGGCCAGACGCCCGAGGTGGCCCCGCACGTCCTGGCTCCGGTCCTCACGGAGTTCTTCTGCGAGGACCGGGAGGCCGTGGAAGCCGCCTGACGGGGTGGGGCCTACGCGGTCGCGGGGGCGGCCGTCGTCGTGCGGCGGGTCGTCGTCGCGATCGTGGCCGAGCCCACCACGCGCGTGCCGTCGTACAGGACGATCGCCTGGCCCGGGGCCACGCCGCGGACCGGCTCCGCGAAGGTGACCGTGAGCTCGCCGTCCGCGAGGGACGCCGTCACCTCGGTCTCGCCGCCGTGGGCGCGGAGCTGGGCCGTGTAACGGCCGGGGCCCTCCGGGGCGGCGCCGCACCAGCGGGGCTTGATCGCCGTCAGGCCGGTCACGTCGAGGGCCTCCACCGGGCCGACCGTGACCGTGTTGTTCACGGGCGAGATGTCGAGGACGTAACGGGGCTTGCCGTCCGCGGCCGGGTGGCCGATCCGCAGGCCCTTGCGCTGGCCGATGGTGAAGCCGTACGCGCCCTCGTGGGTGCCGACCTTCGTACCGCCCTCGTCGACGATGTCGCCCTCCGCCTTGCCGAGGCGGGAGGCGAGGAAACCCTGGGTGTCGCCGTCGGCGATGAAGCAGATGTCGTGGCTGTCGGGCTTCTTCGCGACCGCGAGCCCGCGCCGCTCGGCCTCCGCCCGGATCTCGTCCTTGGTGGTGAGGGTGTCGCCCAGGGGGAACATCGCGTGCGCGAGCTGCTTCTCGTCCAGGACACCGAGGACGTACGACTGGTCCTTGGCCATGTCGGAGGCCCGGTGCAGCTCACGGGTGCCGTCCTCGTTCAGGACGACCGTCGCGTAGTGGCCGGTGCAGACCGCGTCGAAGCCGAGGGCGAGCGCCTTGTCGAGCAGCGCCGCGAACTTGATCTTCTCGTTGCAGCGCAGGCACGGGTTGGGCGTGCGGCCGGCCTCGTACTCCGCGACGAAGTCGTCGACGACGTCCTCGCGGAACCGCTCGGCGAGGTCCCACACGTAGAAGGGGATGCCGATGACGTCGGCGGCCCGGCGGGCGTCCCGGGAGTCCTCGATCGTGCAGCAGCCACGCGCGCCCGTGCGGAAGGACTGCGGGTTCGCGGAGAGGGCGAGGTGGACGCCGGTGACGTCGTGGCCCGCCTCGGCGGCACGGGCGGCGGCGACGGCGGAGTCCACTCCGCCCGACATGGCGGCGAGGACGCGAAGGGGGCGCGGGGGCGGGGTCTGAGTCATAGCCCTACCAGGGTACGGGGCGCCGGGAACCACGGTCACGGTAGTAAGCGTTCTCGGTGGTATGGGGAGCAAGTCGAACGGTACGGGGAGCGGGCCGGACAAGAAGGTGGGGCGGCGCGCCGTCCTGCTCGGGGGCGGGGTCGCCGTGCTGGGCACGGCCGCGCTGGCCAGGGACGAGCTGGCGCGCGCGTGGTGGCGGCTGCCGGGGATGGAGAGGAGACGGGTCGAGGGTGAGCTAGACCACCGGGCCGCCGAGTGGACGTCGGCGGCCCGGGCGAACTGGCGGCGGGCCGACCGGCCGGACGACTACCGGATCGACCGGGTCGTGATCCATGTCGTCCAGGGCAGCTACGCGACCGCGCTGAAGGTCTTCAAGAACCCGGGGCACGGGGCCGCCACGCACTACGTCGTGCGCAAGGACGGGCATGTGGCGCAGATGATCCGCGAGCTCGACGTCGGCTTCCACGCCGGGAACCGCGACATGAACGAGCGGAGCGTCGGCATCGAGCACGAGGGCTTCGTCGACCGGCCGCAGGACTTCACGGCGGCGATGTACGCGGGGTCGGCGCGGCTCACGGCCGACATCTGCGCGCGGCACGGGATACCCGTGGACCGGGAGCACATCATCGGGCACGTGGAGGTCGAGGGCACGGACCACACGGATCCCGGTCCGCACTGGGACTGGGACCGCTATCTGAAGCTGGTACGGGAGTCGTCGAAGACGGCCGCGTGAGGAGCACCCCGGGGAGACGGGGGGGCGGGCGTCTTCGCGGGGGTGGGTGCGAGAGGTTGCGCAGGGGCCCGCATCCTCGCGGCGGTCACGTGAGGCCGGCCGTCCTCGCGCGTTCGACGGCCGGGCCGATCGCGCCCGCCACCGCCGCGACGTCCTCCTTCGTGGAGGTGTGGCCGAGGGAGAAGCGCAGGGTGCCCCGGGCCAGGTCCGGGTCGGTGCCGGTGGCGAGGAGGACGTGACTCGGCTGGGCGATGCCCGCGGTGCAGGCGGATCCGGTGGAGCAGGCGATCCCGGCGGCGTCGAGCAGCAGGAGCAGGGAGTCGCCCTCGCAGCCGGGGAAGGTGAAGTGGGCGTTGGCGGGGAGCCGCTCGACGGGGTCGCCGCCGAGGAGCGCGTCGGGGACGGCCGTACGGACGGCGGTGACGAGCTCGTCGCGGAGGGCGCCGACCTCGCGGACGAACTCCTCGCGCCGCTCGGTGGCGAGCCGGGCGGCGACGGCGAACGCCGCGACGGCCGGCACGTCGAGGGTGCCGGAGCGGACGTGCCGCTCCTGGCCTCCGCCGTGCAGCACGGGTACGGGCGTGTGCTCGCGCCCCAGGAGCAAAGCGCCGATGCCGTAGGGGCCGCCGATCTTGTGGCCGGAGACGGTCATCGCGGCGAGCCCGGACGCGGCGAAGTCGACCGGGACCTGACCGAGCGCCTGGACCGCGTCGGCGTGCAGCGGCACGCCGAACTCGGCGGCGACGTCCGCGAGCTGACGGACCGGCATGACGGTGCCGATCTCGTTGTTGGCCCACATGACGGTGGCGAGGGCGACGGACTCCGGGTCCCGGGCGATGGCCTCCCGCAGGGCCTCGGGGTGCACCCGGCCGTACCGGTCGACCGGCAGGTACTCGACGTCCGCGCCCTCGTGGGCGGCGAGCCAGTCGACCGCGTCGAGCACCGCGTGGTGCTCGACGGGACTGGCCAGGACCCGGGTACGGCGGGGGTCGGCGTCGCGCCGGGACCAGTAGAGGCCCTTCACCGCGAGGTTGTCGGCCTCGGTGCCGCCGGAGGTGAAGACGACCTCGCTCGGCCGCGCGCCGAGTGCGGCGGCGAGCGTCTCGCGCCCTTCCTCGACGGTCCGCCGGGCCCGCCGTCCGGGGGCATGCAGGGAGGAGGCGTTGCCCGTGACGGCGAGCTGGGCGGTCATCGCCTCGATCGCCTCGGGCAGCATGGGCGTGGTCGCGGCGTGGTCGAGGTAAGCCATGGTGGGTCGATTCTACGAGCCCGCGCCGTCGGGCCCGGCGGGTGGCCGGTTTACGGCGCGGGACCCCGCCTCACGAGGGCGCCGGCCACAGGAAGACACCCGCCTCACGAGGGCGCCGGCCGCAGGAAGGCACCCGCCTCACGAGGGCGCCGGCCGGACGAGGGCGCGGCCCGCGGGCGGCCGCGCGGCGCGGCCTCGGGCGCGGGCGAGGGGCCGATCGCGACCGGGCCTCGCGCCGAGGCCCCGCAGGGCCGGTCCGGTCCGGTCCAAGCCTCGGTAAGGAGGTCCGGCGGGGCCCGTCCGGTCGCGGTCTTCACGACGCGGTCGCGCGGTGCCGGTCCGTGTCCTCGTCAGGTGCGGGGGCGCCGACCGTGCGGCGCGGCCTCGGGCGAGGGCTGCTCCCGTCACGGCCTCGCGCCGCTGTCCCGCGGGGCCACTCCCGTCGGGTCTCGGCGCCGCGGCCCCGCGGTGCCGGTCCGCGTCTCGTCAGGTGCGGGGCGCGCGGGCCAGTTGGCGGGACTGGGCCACCAGGCGGTCGGCGCTGTCCCAGACCTCCGCGTCCTCCTCCAGGAAACCGCCGGCGAGGTTGCGGGTGGTGATGGAGACCCGCAGGGGGCCCGGGGCCGGACGGCAGCGGACGTGGGTGGTGAGTTCGATGGTCGGGGTCCACCCCGTGAGGCCCAGCTCGAAGGAGGTCGGCGGCAGGGCGTCGACCGCGAGGAGGAGGGAGAGGGCGTCGGGCTCGCGGCCGTCGGCGAGACCGAACCAGGCGCGCATCTCGCCCCTGCCGGAGGGAGCACCGACCGCCCAGCCGACGCAGGCGGGGTCGAGGCGCAGGTCCAGCCGGTCCGCGATGGCGGAGGAGCCGGGGATCCTGGGGGCCGGGTTGTCGGCGGCGCTGAAGCAGTTCTCGATCGGCGCCATCGCCGGGGGCGTCGCCGTGGTGCGGACGTCGTCGGGGAGCGCGTCGAGGTCTCCGTACGAGGCGAGGACCCGGATCCGCTCGACCTCGGTGCCGTCCTCCGCGTACTGGAAGAGCGAGGCCTGGCCCGTGGACAGGGTCCGGCCCGTGCGGACCGTCTCCGTCCTGATCACCGCGGGGCCCGGTACGGACGGCGTCAGGTAGTGCGCCGAGATCGTGAACGGGTCGGGGTGCGGGAGGTGCTCGCCGAGAGCGCGGCCGAGCAGAGCGAGGAGGTAGCCGCCGTTGACCGCGTGGATGATCGTCCAGCCTGCGGAGAGCTCGGCGTCGTACACACCGGGCTCGCGCGGGGTCAGGGCGGTGTCGCGGTCGAACTCGCTCGTCGCGGCGGGGGACGCGAGGGTGCTCGTCTCGGTGCTCGTGCTCATGTCCCGACGGTACCGCAGCAACCTACTGAGCGGTAGCTTTTTCTGGCTCCTCGCGCGTGGACGAGCGCCGGTTCCAGGCGCGGGGCGCGCGCCAGTGGTAGCGCAGCGCGAGCAGTCGGAGCGCGAAGGCGGTGAGGATGGCGGCGCCGCTGGTGAACGGGTTGAGCATGTCGAAACGGATGCAGAGCACGACCATCACCGCCCCCACGATCGCCGGGACCGCGTACAGGTCCCGGTCCCAGCGCAGCAGCGACGGCACCTCGTTGGCGAGCACGTCACGCAGGACGCCGCCGCCGACGGCGGTCGCGAGACCGAGCGCGGCGGAGGAGGTGAGGCCGAGGCCGTAGTCGTACGCCTTCGTCGTACCGGTCACGCAGAAGAGGCCCAGGCCGGCGGCGTCGAAGACGTTGACGGCGGTCTGGGTGCGTTCGACCTGCGGGTGCAGGAAGAAGACCAGGACCGTCGCGATCAGGGGCATGAGGAAGTAGCCGAGATCGGAGAAGGCGGCGGGGGGCACGGCGCCGATGACCAGGTCGCGGAAGAGGCCGCCGCCGAGGGCGGTGACCTCGGCGAGGACGGCGATGCCGAAGACGTCGAAGTTCTTGCGGACGGCGAGGAGGGCGCCGGAGATGGCGAACACGAAGATGCCGACGAGGTCCAGCGCGTGCTGGACATCGGGACTGAACAGGTTGTGGAGCACCGACCAATTGTGCCGGTTCCCGAAGCGCGGTCGGCACGCGTGAGGCCCCGCTGCCAGGGGCGGACGGGGCCTCACGCGGACTGCGGACGACGCGGGTCACCTCTCCCGCGCGTCACACCTCTCCCGGGTCACGCCTTCGAGACGTCCCCGTCGGCGGCGCCCTTGGGCTCGACGGCGGCCACGGAGACGGCCTTGGCGTCGGCAGCGGCACCGGCATCGCCCCGGGCGTCGGCCTTAACCTCGGCCCCGGACCCGGCGTCGGCAGCGGCCTTGGCGTCGGCCCCTGCCCCTGCACCGGCCCCCGCAGGCTCGACCGCGACCTTCGCCTGCGCCGGGATCACCGCCTCGATGCCCGTCGGCGCCGTGCGCCGCACCGTCCCCGCCTCGATCTCGGCGGCGAAGTGGCAGGCCACCTTGTGGCCGTCACCCATGTCCGTGAGCTGCGGCCGGTCCGTCGCGCAGAGGGTCTCCTGCTTCCACGGGCAGCGCGTGTGGAAGCGGCAACCCGTCGGCGGGTTGGCCGGGGAGGGGAGGTCGCCCTGGAGCAGGATGCGCTCGCGGCGGTCCTCGACCTCCGGGTCCGGTACCGGTACCGCCGACATCAGCGCCTTGGTGTACGGGTGCCGCGGCCCCTCGTACAGCGCGTCGCTCGGCGCCTCCTCGACCAACGAGCCCAGGTACATGACCCCGATGACGTCCGAGATGTGACGGACGACGGCGAGGTCGTGGGCGATGACGAGGTACGTCAGGCCCAGCTGCTTCTGGAGTTCCTCGAGCAAGTTGATGACCTGCGCCTGGATCGACACGTCCAGCGCCGAGACGGGTTCGTCGCAGATGATGACATCCGGTTCGAGGACCAGCGCCCGCGCGATGCCGATGCGCTGGCGCTGACCGCCGGAGAACTCGTGCGGGTAGCGGGACAGCGCGTTGGCCGGGAGGCCGACCCGGGCGAGGATCGCCTTGATCTTCTCCCGGCGCTCCTCCTGGTTCGCGCCGATGCCGTGCGCGGCCATGCCCTCGCTGAGGATGGACTCGATGTTCTGGCGCGGGTTGAGGCTGCCCAGCGGGTCCTGGAAGACCATCTGGAGACGGCGGCGGAAGGTGCGCATCTCCTCCTCGGGCAGCTTCGCCAGATCCGTACCGTCGAAGACGACCCCGCCGTCGGTGATGTCGGTCAGGCGCAGCACGGCCCGGCCGAGCGTCGTCTTGCCGCACCCCGACTCGCCTACCAGACCGTACGTCTGACCGGCCTCGACGCTGAGCGAGATGCCGTCGACGGCGTACACGTGGCCGACCGTGCGGTTGAAGAGGAGGCCCTTCTTGACGGGGAAGTGGACCTTCACACCGTCGAGTTCGAGCAGGCTCATGCCGGGACCTCCGACTTGTCCGAGGCGGGAAGGACCGGGTTGACGCAGCGGACCTGGTGGCCCTCGGCGCGCGGTTCGGACAGTTCGGGCGTGCCGGTCAGGCACTCCATCGTGTAGTGGTCGCAGCGGGGTGCGAAGGCGCAGCCGTCGGCCCAGGCGATCTTGTCGTTGATGGATCCGCGGATGGGGCGGAGCGGCTCGCCGCGCGGGGCGTCCAGACGGGGGACGGAGCCGAGCAGACCGTGGGCGTACGGATGGGTCGGGTGCGCGAACAGCTCGCGCCGGCCCGCGGACTCCACGGCCCGGCCCGCGTACAGCACGTTGACCTGGTCGCAGATTCCGGCGACGACACCGAGGTCGTGGGTGATCATCAGCAGGGCGGTGCCCTCCTGGTCGACGAGTTCCTTGAGCAGTTCCAGGATCTGCGCCTGGATGGTCACGTCGAGCGCCGTGGTGGGCTCGTCGGCGATGAGCAGCCGGGGCGCGCACGCCACGGCCATCGCGATGAGCGCGCGCTGGCGCATGCCGCCGGACAGCTGGTGCGGGTACTCCTTGAGGCGCCGGTCGGGGTCGGGGATGCCGACCCGTTCGAGGAGGTGGGCGGCCTCCTTGCGGGCGGGCTCGCCCTTCAGGCCCCGGTGGCGCTTGAGGATCTCCGTGACCTGGATGCCGATCGGGACGACCGGGTTCAGCGAGGAGAGCGGGTCCTGGAAGATCATGGCGAGCTGGCTGCCGCGCATGTCCCGCATCTTCTTGTCGCTGAGGGTCAGCAGGTCGACCCCGTCGAACGCGGCGCGCCCGCCGACGGTGACGCCCTTGTCGGGGAGCAGGCCCATGAGGGCGAGCGAGGTCACGGACTTGCCGCAGCCCGACTCGCCGACGAGGCCGACGACCTGGCCCTGGTCCACGTCGAAGGAGACCCCGTCGACCGCGGTGGAGGGTTTGCGGCCGCGCCCGCCGAAGGTGACGGTGAGTTCGTCAACTGAAAGCAGTGCCATGGGACTTCAGCCTCGCAGCTTCGGGTCGAGAGCTTCGCGCATGGCCTCGCCGAGCAAGGTGAAGCCAAGAGCGGTGATGATGATCCCGACCGCCGGGTAGACGGCCATCATCGGCTCGTTGTCGAAGAACCGCTGCGCCTGGGAGAGCATGACGCCCCACTCCGGGATCGCCGGGTCCGGGTTGCCGAGGCCCAGGTAGGACAGGGCGGCGGCCTCGATGATCGCGGTGGCGAGGCTGAGCGTGGCCTGCACGATGACGGGGCTCAGCGAGTTCGGCAGGATCTGGGTGACGACGATCCGCTTCTTGCGTACGCCGAGCGCCTTCGCGGCGAGCACGTAGTCCGCACCGCCCTGGGCGAGCATCGAGCCGCGCAGCAGCCGGGCGAAGATCGGGATCTGTACGACACCGACGGCGATCATCACGGTGGTGAGGGACTGGCCCATGACCGCCGCGACGGAGACGGCGAGCAGCAGCGACGGCAGCGACAGCATGATGTCGATGAAGCGCATGACGACGGTGTCCATCCGCTGGCCCGGCTTGCCGCCGAGCGTGGCGGCGGCGCCGGAGAGCATGCCGATCAGCGCGCCGAGGACGAGACCGATGAGCATCGAGACGACGCCGACGAGGAGGGTCTGGCGGGCGCCGACGAGCATCCGGGAGAACAGGTCGCGGCCGAGGTGGTCGAGGCCGAACCAGTTCTCCCCGCGCATCCCGACGAACTGACCCTGGTTGGAGAGGACTTCACCGCGCCAGTCCTGTGCGGTGGGTGAATACGGGGCGATCCAGGGGCCGATGACCGACATCACGACGAAGAGGGCGATGACGACGGCGCCGATGACGGCCATCTTGCTCGCCTTGAGCCGTCGGAACGCCTCGCGCCACAGGCTGGCGCCGACCGTGGCCTCGTTCAGCTGGGTGAGCTGGGCCAGCCGGTCGATCTTGTCTGTTTTGGTGCTCACGTCAGTGCACCCGCACTCTCGGGTCAATGAGGCTGTACGCCAGGTCGACCAGCAGGTTGATGAGGACGTACACCACGGCGATGAACATGATGAAGCCGACGAGCACCGGATAGTCGCGGGCGTCGATGGAGGTGCGGATGAAGGAGCCGATGCCGCCGAAGGAGAAGACGGACTCGGTCAGGACCGCCCCGGAGAGCAGGCTGCCGGTCAGCAGGCCGATCGCGGTGACCACCGGAAGCAGCGCGTTGCGCAGCACGTGGCGGACACGGATCGTGTTCTTCTGCAGGCCCTTGGAGTCGGCGGTGCGGATGTAGTCCTCGCCGAGCACTTCGAGCACGCTGGCGCGGGTCATCCGGACGATGACGGCGAGTGGGATCGAGGCGAGGGTGACCGCCGGCAGGACCAGGTGCATGAACGCGTCCCAGGACGCGTCGAACTCCCCGGTGAGCAGCCCGTCGAGGATGGCGAGCCCGGTGACGCTGGTCGCGTCGAGGCCGGTCGAGAGTCGTCCGTAGCTCGGGAAGAGGCCGAGGTTGACGGCGAAGATGCCCTTGAGGATCAGGGCGAGGAAGAAGACCGGAATGCAGATGCCGACGAGCGAGCCGGAGACGGAGGCGACGTCCAGCCAGCCGCCGCGGCGCTTGGCCGCCAGGTAGCCGAGCGGGATGCCGACGGCGACGGCGATGACGATGGCGGCGATGCTCAGTTCCACGGTGGCCGGGAACCGCAGCGCGAACTCGTCCCACACCGGCTGCCCGGTCTGGGTGGAGGTGCCGAGGTCAAGCTCGAAGATGCGCTTGAGGAAGCGGCCGTACTGCACCCAGACGGGCTGGTCGAGTCCCAGCGTCCGGTTGATGCGCGCCACTTCGGCTTCGGTCGCCCGCTCGCCCAGGATCGCTGAGGCGGGTCCGCCGGGCAGTCGGTTCAGCCACAGGAAGAGGAGAACCGACAGGCCGAGCAGGGTGGGTATGAGCTGTAGCAGTCTTCGTACGACGAGTCGCAGCACCCCGCGTGCCCCTTTCTTGCGTGTGCGTGAGAACCGGGTCCGCCCGGCCCCCGGTGAGTGGCCGGGCGGACCCGGTGTGCTGTGCGGTTACTTGAAGGAGACCTCGGCGAAGTTCTCCTGCGTCAGCGGGGAGACCTTCGGCGGGTTGACGTTCTTGGCGAACGCGATGGCCGGCGGCGAGGAGGAGATCGGGAGACCCGGCAGGTACTCCATGATCGCCTCGTTGGCCTTCTTGTAGGCCTCCACGCGCTGGGCCGGGTCGGCGATCTTGGAGGCGCCGTTCACGGCGGCGAAGACCTTGGCGTCGTTGAAGCCCCACTGCTTCTCCTGCTTGGAGAACCAGGTGCCGATGAAGTTGAAGCCGTCGTTGAAGTCACCGGTCCAGCCGAGCATGTGCAGGTCGCACGAGCCGGCCTCGGTGGCGTCCAGGTAGTCCGGGGCCCACTTCATCGGCTTCGGGGTGACGGTGATGCCGGCCTTCTCCAGGTCGGCCTTCATCAGCTCGAACATGTCCTGCGGGGCGGGCATGTACGGGCGGGTGACCTCGGTCGGGTAGCAGAACTCGACCTTGAGCGCGGGCTCGCCGGCGCTCTTGAGGAGCGCCTTGGACTTGGCGGTGTCGAACGCGTACGTCTTCACCTTGTCCGAGAAGCCGGCGACGGTGGCGGGCATGAACTGCGTGGCCACCTTGCCGCCCTCGGGCAGCTGGGTCTTCACGATGTTCTCGCGGTCGATGGCGTGCGCGATGGCCTGCCGGACCTGGGGCTTCTTCAGCGCGGCGTTCTTGCCCTGGCTCATGCCGACGTAGAAGAGGTTGAAGACGTCACGGGTCGGAACCGCGTAGCCCTCCTTCTCCAGCGTCTTCACGTCCGCGGGCGACACCAGGTCGTAGCCGTCGATGTCACCGGCCTGGAGGGCCTGACGACGGCCTTCCTCGGTGTCGATGGTGCGGAAGACCAGGTTCTTGATCTTGGCCTTGTCGCCCCAGTAGCCGTCGAAGCGCTCCAGGGAGACTTCCTTGTTGCCCTTGTTCCACTTGGTGATCTTGTACGGGCCGGTGCCGGCGACCGTGCCGGCCTCCTGGCTGTACTTGGGGTACGTGATGGCGTCGCCCTTGGCGGACGCGTCCTGCTTCGCGTACTCCTTGAGCGCCTTCGGCGAGTGGATCGCCAGCGCCTGGAGGGAGAAACCGCCCGGCAGCTGCGCGGAGGGCTCGTTGACCTCGATGACGGCGGTCTTCTCGTCCTTCGCGGTGCAGGACTTGTAGTTCGCCTTCGGCGCCTCGGGGTCCTCGTTCTTCGCGAAGCCGCCCATGATGGACTGCCAGTAGTACGAGACGGCGCTGGACTGGTAGGTGCCCTTCCAGTTGAACCAGTGGTTGTAGTTCGCGCAGACGGCGGCGGCGTTGAACGCCTCGCCGTCGTGGAACTTGACACCCTGGCGCAGGTTGAAGGTCCACACCGTGCCGGCCGGGTTGCTCGACCAGGTCTCGGCGAGGCCGCCGACGAGCTTGCTGCCGCCGGACTCGTGCTCCAGGAGCGCTTCGAAGGCCTGCCGGGTCACCCGGAAGGTCTCGCCGTCGCTGGCGAGAGCGGGGTCCAGGGAACCCGGGTCACCGGCACCCGCGAACACGAACGTGTCCTTCGCACCGGCCTTGTCACCGTCCCCTCGCTCGCTGGAGCAACCCGTGACGACCAGGGTGACGGCTGCCGCCACCGTGATCGCCCGGACCGTACGGGACTTGGTTATGCGCATGGGTCCACCCCGGGTTCACCGTCTGAGAGGTTGTGACCGGCCGAACACTACAGACGGGCATCCAACTGGAGAACAGTCCGGATAACGGTGATACCTAGTCGAGACCCGGACACTCGCCAAACCGGTCAGATCCCGGACAAGTGCGCCGGCGGTTTTAACAGCGTTGTCATCTCGGCGAGTTCGCGCGGACCTCCCCGTCGTCTGATCGATCGGACGGCGGGGGGGAAGCGATCGACGGTTCGGGGACCGGGGCGCCCCGGTCAGCGGTGCTGCGGCGGGTAGCCGTACCCGGGGGCGGGCGCCGGGCCGCGCCCCGCGTGCGCCTCGCGGTCGTAGAAGGGGCGCCCGTTCGCCCGCAGCCACAGGGCCACCGGGTCGTACGCGTCGGACAGGGCGACCGTCGAGACGGGCAGCCCGGCGGGTACGGCGCCGATCGACTGGCGCATCATCGCGCGGACCGTGTCGACGGCCGCGGGGGACGTGTCGTACAGGTCGAGACCGATGGCGAGGTACGGGGAGCCGAGCGCGGGCTGCACCCAGCCGCGGCGCAGCGCCCGGACGGCCGGGGTGCGGTGCGCGTTCTGCGTGAGCAGGGCGTAGAACTGCGGGATCTCCAGGGCGGGCTCGCTGACCCGCAGCGGCCCGGCGGGCATCCGGTCGAGGCCGGTGGCGATCCGGCGCAGGTCGGCCCAGGGGATGCCGACGCCGCCGCCGGGGGCGTGCGGATTGAGCCAGACGCCCCAGCGGTCGGGGTAGAGGGCGCGGGCGATCTCCCGGCCGGTGACGAGCTCGTGGGCGCGGGTCCAGCCGGAGGCGGAGAGTTCCTGCGCGGAGGTGACGCAGGGCGCGTAGCCGAAGCCGTCGACCTCCATGTTGCCGTACTGGGCGTCGGACGCGCCGGGAGAGCCGTGCCAGAGCAGCATCCAGAGCTCGCCGTCTGCGAGGGCGTGCAGGAGCTGCTCGTACGCGTCGTAGCGTCCGGGTGCCACCTGGCGCAGCATGTGCTCGACCTGTCCGGTCGCCGCGGTGCCTGACGCGCTCACCCTGGGTCCCACCCCTCTTCCGTTCACCACGTTCGTCCAGCCGACGATTCAGTTCAGCTTAAACAGGTCGTCCGTCACCCGGCGGTGCGCTGGTAGAAGGGGCGCACCCGCTCCAGCATCCAGTCGCCGACCGGGTCCTGCGCCATGTCGAGCAGGATGAGGTTGACCGGCCAGGCGACCTCGACCCGGCCCAGGGCGCGGCCGAGGGCGTCCAGGGGCGCGTGGCGGTCGACGCCGTCCCAGGCGGCGAGCTGGACGCCGACGAAGAGGGCGGGTTCGGTGCCCTCGACGCTGGCGAGGGCACGGCGGGCGCTGGTCACGACGCCGGTGGCCTCGAACTCGGCGGAGGCGGCGGCGAGGAAGTCGACGGGGTCGTCCTGCCAGTCGGGTTCGAAGAGCCGGACACGGCCGCCGGTGGCGGGGCCGTCGAGCGGGGTGCGGCCGACGCGGCAGAGCTCGGCGACGGCGGGCGGGGGCAGCGGGACGCCGACGGTGCCGCCGGGGTTCACGGCGATGCCGAGCTGCGGGGGCAGACCGCGGGCGAAGTCGCGGGCGGGCGCGACGGTGAACGACATGTGGGTGCCGACGCAGGCGAGGAACTGCTGCTCGGAGCTGAAGACGGGGACGTAGGCCGCGCCGTCGATCTCCATGGTGGCGAGGTCGAGGTCGGGGCTCTCGGGTCCGCCGCCGTTGGGCAGGGGGACCCAGATGGGGCTGCGCCCGAGCACCTCGACCAGGCGGCCGCCGGCCGCCGGGTTGCCGAGTGAGGCGGCAAGGACCTCTTCGAGCTCGTTGCCCGGCCACGTCACGTCCACGGTCCCGTTTCCCCTTCTCGCACGGCCTGCCGCACCGGCCGCCCCGGCAGCACCCTAACGCCGCCTCGGCGTGGCCGTGGCGGAAAGGGTACGGAAACGAGGGTGCCGGGGGCCCCGCGCGTCCCTCAGGCGGCCTCCCGGAAGCCGATCCTCCGCAGGGCGTCCGCCGCGTCCCGGTCGAGCAGGGTGGCGGAGGCGCAGCCGTGCGGGAGGCGGCCGGACTCGGCGGCCTCGACGAGCCGGCCGACGGCCCGCCGGTGCCGGGCGAAGGCGTAGGCGGAGACACCTCGGCCGCGGGCGCGCTGGCCCTCGCGCGCGATGCCCGGGGGGACGTCGAGGAGGAGCAGGTGCAGGGCCCGGCCGCGGCGGCGGGCCTCGCGGGCGAGCCAGCCGCGCACCCAGGACTGGGTGCCGCAGTCGTGCACGATCACCCCGGCGCCGGAGCGCAGGGCGCGGTGGAGCGCCGCGTAGTGCGCGAGCCGGACCAGGGGGCGGTAGACGGCGTACGGCAGGAGGCGGGGCATCCGGGCCTCCCAGTGCTCGCGGACGTCCTGGGAGTCGATGCCGGTGCCCTCGGCGGCTCGCTTCATGAGGGTCGACTTGCCGCTGCCGGGCAGTCCTGAGACGACGACGAGGTCACCGGCCGCGAAGGTGAGGGCGTGCGGACCCCGGCCGCCGAGCCGACGGAGGTCCCGCAGGATCCGGCCGCGGCCCCGGGTCCTGGCGCGGGCCCGCTGGGACGGTATGCCCGTGCTCGGCGCGCACGCGCCGCTGTGCTGGATCCTCATCGCTTCTCCCCCTGCCGGGCCTCGGGAGACCCTTGCCCACAAAGTGTAAAGAAGTGGTAATGGGACACAAGCGATATGCCCCGCGAAGCTCGCGTGCAATGATGTGCCCGCCAGGCGCGCACAGTCGCCACACAATCGCATACCGGCCGCTCGAATCCGCGCGGGAGAGTTCCGGACCGCCCAGCGTGTCCGGACGCCGAAGGAGCAAGACCCTCCCTTGAATCTCTCAGGCCCCGTACCGCGCGGATGAGGCAGATCTGAAAAGCGGGACACCCTGCTGTGTCCCCACCCAAGGTGCAAGCCGAACTCTCGGAGACGAGATGCCCTCGGTGAACCTCTCAGGTTCCATGACAGATGGGGAGGACGTCCTCGCCGTCATGTGTTCGTCACCGATCACGCCCTTGGGACCCGGGAGCCACCCCATGAGCACTGCCCCCCGCCTGACCGCCCTCGATGCCCTGCATCGTTCCCTGGGCGCGACCATGACCGACTTCGCCGGCTGGGACATGCCGCTCCGGTACGGCAGCGAGCGCGACGAGCACCTCGCCGTCCGCACGAGGGCGGGTCTCTTCGACCTCTCCCACATGGGCGAGATCACCGTCACCGGCCCGGAGGCCGTCGCGCTCCTCGACCACGCCCTCGTCGGCAACATCTCCACGGTGGGCAACGGCCGCGCCCGCTATACGATGATCTGCCAGGAGGACGGCGGCATCCTCGACGACCTGATCGTGTACCGGCTCGGCGAGACCACGTACATGGTCGTCGCCAACGCCTCCAACGCCCAGGTCGTCCTGGACGCGCTGACCGAGCGCGCGGAGGGCTTCGACGCCGAGGTGCGCGACGACCGTGACGCGTACGCCCTGATCGCCGTCCAGGGCCCGGAGTCCCCCGGCATCCTGAAGTCGGTCACCGACGCCGACCTGGACGGTCTGAAGTACTACGCGGGCCTGCCCGGCACGGTCGCGGGCGTGCCCGCCCTGATCGCCCGTACCGGGTACACCGGCGAGGACGGCTTCGAGCTGTTCCTGAAGCCCGAGCACGCCGAGACCGTCTGGAAGGCGCTGACCGACGCGGGCGAGGGCGTCGGCCTGATCCCCTGCGGCCTGTCCTGCCGCGACACGCTCCGCCTGGAGGCGGGCATGCCGCTGTACGGCCACGAGCTGACCCGGGCCCTCACCCCCTTCGACGCGGGCCTCGGCCGGGTCGTGAAGTTCGAGAAGACGACCAACGACGGTCGTTTCGTCGGCCGTGAGGCGCTGGAGAAGGCCGCCGAGCGCGCCGAGACCGCGCCGCCGCGCAGGCTCGTCGGCCTGGTCGCCGAGGGCCGCCGCGTCCCGCGCGCGGGTTTCTCCGTCGTCAAGGACGGTGAGGTGATCGGCGAGGTCACCTCCGGTGCCCCGTCCCCGACCCTCGGGAAGCCGATCGCGATGGCGTACGTGGACGCGGCGCACGCCGAGCCCGGCACCCAGGGTGTAGGTGTGGACATCCGCGGCACCCACGAGCCGTACGAGGTCGTGGCGCTGCCCTTCTACAAGCGCCGGAAGTGACGCTCCGCACGAGCCGGACGTGACGCATCCGTCTCACGTCGCGTCTCATCCCGCAAGACCCACGTTCATCAGTACTCCCCCGATCCAGGAGAATCAGGCCATGAGCAACCCCCAGCAGCTGCGGTACACCAAGGAGCACGAGTGGCTGTCGGACGCCGAGGACGGCGTCGCGACCGTCGGCATCACCGAGTTCGCCGCCAACGCGCTCGGTGACGTCGTCTACGCCCAGCTCCCCGCCGTCGGCGACACCGTCACCGCGGGTGAGACCTGCGGCGAGCTGGAGTCGACGAAGTCCGTGAGCGACCTGTACTCCCCCGTGACGGGTGAGATCGTCGCCGCCAACCAGGACGTGGTGGACGACCCGTCCCTGGTGAACACGGCTCCGTTCGAGGGTGGCTGGCTGTTCAAGGTGCGCGTCACGGAGACGCCGGACGACCTGCTCTCCGCCGACGCGTACGCCGAGTTCTCCGCCGGGAACTGAGACCGGGCCCGAGACCCCTTAGGGATCGCTTCATGTCGCTTCTGAACACTCCCCTCCACGAGCTGGACCCGGACGTCGCCGCCGCCGTCGACGCCGAGCTCCGCCGTCAGCAGTCCACCCTCGAGATGATCGCCTCGGAGAACTTCGCTCCGGTCGCCGTCATGGAGGCGCAGGGCTCCGTCCTCACCAACAAGTACGCCGAGGGCTACCCGGGCCGCCGTTACTACGGTGGCTGCGAGCACGTCGACGTCGCCGAGCAGATCGCGATCGACCGGGTCAAGGACCTGTTCGGCGCCGAGTACGCCAACGTCCAGCCGCACTCCGGCGCCTCCGCGAACCAGGCCGCCCTCTTCGCGATCGCCCAGCCCGGCGACACGATCCTGGGTCTGGACCTGGCGCACGGCGGTCACCTCACCCACGGCATGCGCCTGAACTTCTCCGGCAAGCAGTTCAACGTGGTCGCCTACCACGTGGACGAGGCCGGTCGGGTCGACATGGCCGAGGTCGAGCGCCTCGCCAAGGAGAACCGCCCGAAGGTGATCATCGCGGGCTGGTCCGCCTACCCGCGCCAGCTGGACTTCGCCGAGTTCCGCCGGATCGCCGACGAGGTCGAGGCCAAGCTGTGGGTCGACATGGCCCACTTCGCGGGCCTGGTCGCCGCCGGTCTGCACCCGAACCCGGTCGAGTACGCGGACGTGGTGACCTCCACCACGCACAAGACGCTCGGCGGCCCCCGCGGCGGCATCATCCTGGCGAAGAAGGAGTTCGCGAAGAAGCTGAACTCCTCGGTCTTCCCCGGCTTCCAGGGCGGCCCGCTGGAGCACGTGATCGCGGCCAAGGCCGTCTCCTTCAAGGTCGCGGCCTCGGAGGAGTTCAAGGAGCGCCAGCAGCGCACCCTGGACGGCGCCCGCATCATCGCCGAGCGCCTGGTCCAGGACGACGTCACCGCACACGGCGTCTCCGTCCTGTCCGGCGGTACGGACGTCCACCTGCTCCTCGTCGACCTGCGCGACAGCGAGCTGGACGGCCAGCAGGCCGAGGACCGTCTCCACGAGGTAGGCATCACGGTCAACCGGAACGCCGTCCCGAACGATCCGCGCCCGCCGATGGTCACCTCCGGCCTGCGGATCGGCACGCCGGCGCTCGCCACCCGCGGCTTCGGCGCCGAGGACTTCACCGAGGTCGCCGACATCATCGCGGAGACCCTGAAGCCCGGCTTCGACGCCGAGTCGCTGAAGGCCCGGGTGACGGCGCTCGCCGACAAGCACCCGCTGTACCCCGGTCTGAAGTAATTTCGTACGCTTTAGTTCCACCTTTCGTCGGTACGACGTTCCGGGGCATCGCGCACACTGGACAGTGAGCGCGGTGCCCCACCCCCTTTCCCCCGCTTCCCCCGCACGGTTCTGCACCACCCCGGCAGACAACGGCGTCAGCCCCCCACAAGGAGTTCTCCGTGGCCATCTCGGTCTTCGACCTGTTCTCGATCGGCATCGGCCCGTCCAGCTCCCACACGGTGGGCCCCATGCGCGCCGCCCGGATGTTCGCCCGGCGGCTGAAGAACGAGGGCCTGCTCACCCACACCGCCTCGATACGGGCCGAGCTGTACGGCTCGCTCGGCGCCACCGGTCACGGCCACGGCACCCCGAAGGCCGTCCTGCTCGGCCTGGAGGGCAGCTCGCCCCGCACCGTGGACGTGGAGACCGCCGACGCCGAGGTCGAGCGGATCAGGACGAGCGGCCGGATCAACCTCCTCGGCGCGCACGAGATCCCCTTCGACTTCGACGCCGACCTGATCCTGCACCGGCGCAAGGCGCTCCCGTACCACGCCAACGGGATGACGATCTTCGCGTACGACGCGGACGGCGGCACCGTCCTGGAGAAGACGTACTACTCGGTGGGCGGCGGCTTCGTCGTCGACGAGGACGCCGTCGCGGGCGAGAACCCGATCGTCCCCGACGACACCGTCCTGAAGTACCCCTTCCGCACCGGTGACGAGCTGCTGCGTCTCGCGAAGGAGACCGGCCTCTCGATCTCCGCGATGATGATGGAGAACGAGAAGGCCTGGCGCACCGAGGACGAGATCCGCGCGGGCCTCCTGGAGATCTGGCGGGTCATGCAGGCCTGCGTCTCGCGCGGCATGTCGCGCGAGGGCATCCTTCCCGGCGGTCTCAAGGTCCGCCGCCGCGCCGCGAACTCCGCCCGCAAGCTGCGCTCCGAGGGCGACCCGGCGGCGCACTCCATGGAGTGGATCACCCTCTACGCGATGGCCGTGAACGAGGAGAACGCGGCGGGCGGCCGGGTGGTCACCGCCCCGACGAACGGCGCGGCCGGCATCATCCCGGCGGTCCTGCACTACTACATGAACTTCGCGGCCGGCAGCGCCTCCCCGGAGGAGAAGGAGGACGGCGTGGTCCGCTTCCTGCTCGCGGCGGGCGCGATCGGCATGCTGTTCAAGGAGAACGCCTCGATCTCCGGCGCCGAGGTCGGCTGCCAGGGCGAGGTCGGCTCGGCCTGCTCGATGGCGGCGGGCGCGCTCGCCGAGGTCCTCGGCGGCTCCCCGGAGCAGGTGGAGAACGCGGCCGAGATCGGCATGGAGCACAACCTGGGCCTGACCTGCGACCCGGTCGGCGGCCTGGTCCAGATCCCGTGCATCGAACGGAACGGCATGGCGGCGGTCAAGGCCGTCACGGCGGCGAAGATGTCGATGCGCGGCGACGGCAGCCACATGGTCTCCCTGGACAAGGTCATCAAGACCATGAAGGAGACCGGCGCGGACATGAGCGTGAAGTACAAGGAGACCGCGCGCGGCGGTCTCGCGGTGAACATCATCGAGTGCTGAGGTTCCGGCCCGATTCCGCACGACCGCCCCGACGGCTGCGGCGCCGGCCGACCGGGTCACCGGAGCCGGTCGGCGCTCAGGGCCTTTCGTCGCCCTCTCGGGCGGAGAGGGCGGCAGCGACCACCCCGTCGATGCTTCCGGTCTTGGCCCGCCTCGCGTCTCCCAGTCTCGCTCGGATCAGGTATCCCAGCTGGAAGCGGCTCTCGGCCCGGAAACTCTCCATGACCTCCGCGATGTGCTTCCTGCACGTGCGCAGGGACATGCCGAGCCTCCTCGCGATCACCTCGTCCTTCATGCCCTCCGTGAGCAGCCGCACGATCGTCTGCTTGGCCTCCGTCGTGATCACGGGGGTGCCGAAGTGGCCGGGGTTGAGTGGGGTGGCCTGCACCCACGAGTGATCGAAGACCGCGCACAGACAGCTGACGGTGGAGAGGTCCTGGACGACGACCACGCCGTCCCTCCCGTCGGCCCGGGGGATGAACGCCACCTCCTGGTCGACAATCGTCAGCCTGCCGAACAGTTCGGGCAGGGTACGGACCTGGGCGCCCGACGAGGCGAGATGGTTCACGTAGTCCTGGGTGACAGCCTCGTGGCGGGCGGAGTGCTGGTAGAGGGTCCGCATCCGGACGCCACGCCCGAGAAGGGACAGGTCGCGATCATTCGCCTGCTCCATGCGCTCTGACGGCACTTCCCTGCCGCGTTCGCAGGTCAGCACCTCCACCCGGGAGCGGGCCAGAGCGTCATCGATCAGTTCGGTCGCGGCCGTGCGGCCGTGCACTTCCTGGATCGGTGTCTGTCTCCGCCGATCGCGTCGGACCTCTGCGTAGATCGACCCCAGGACGTCGAAGTCCCCCTTGAGTTCGTCGATCCGCGCCAACTGGGCGCGCAAGTCCGCCTCGGCAGTCGTGAACATGACCGCTGCCGCGCTCTCCGGTGCGACGGGCATCAGGCGCCCGTCGCCCGTGTCCCCCGGCAGCGGCCGGAGCAGGTGCCGGTCTCCGAGCGAGGCCGCCGCCCGCAGTACCGCTTCTCCGTCCAACCCGAGGTCCCGCGCGGCCTTCTCGACATCGAGATGCCCATTCTGCGCCGCCCAGCGGAAGACGTCGATTTCCCGCCTGCCCAACCGGCCCAATTCATCGATCAACGGACGTTCCACCATTCCCCCCAGGGAAGATCCTGCACGCAGCTTAGTGCAGGCGGATCTCCCTGGACGGGGATGCGGCGGCCGGGGCAGTCTGAGAGCGCACGAGGAGCTCCGGGAAGATCCTTCTCCGGGGCGCGGCAATACGCCGAGAACTCCGCGATGCGGAGCCCACCTTCATGAAAGAGGTACTGACGATGGCCATGCTCAAGACCGTCCCGTACGCGATCGCCCGCCGCACGAAGATGACGGCCCTGGCCGGCTTCTACAAGTACTGACCTCACCGAGCGCGATCCGCGTACCACCCCGGGCCGGGACGAGGCGCTGTATCTCGACCCGGCCCGGGGCCTTATGCCACACCTCATGGGGGAGTCGATGAATCGACCGCCAGGTCCGCTCGGTGGGCGCTTCGCCGGTAACGGTCCGGCATACGACCAGAATCGTCTGGAATTCATGGTGCGAATGTCGGACAGGTATGGCGCGATCTGGTCATTCGACCGCCACATCGTCGTCGTGGCCGACCCTGTACTCGCCGGGGAGGTCCTCACCCGGACGCACACCGATTTCGGCGCCGAGGTCGACTTCCTCCACCGCAGGCAGAAAGACGACGCGGAGACCCGGCAGCAGTGGGCGTCCTCGCGGGCCGCCCGCATGCGGTCCCTGCGTCCTTCCTCCATGCACACCAGGATTCCCGTGATCGCGGCGGAGCTGAATGGCGAGATCTCCTCCTGGGGAAAGGGCGAGATCGATGTGGTCGACCGTATGCGCTCCCTCACCGCGCGGGTCGGGGCCGTGCTCAGTCTCGGTAGGGACGCCCACCGGGTGGCCGGCCGCGGGCGGGAGCTCTTCGACGCGCTGACGCCGGTCGTCAGCAGGCCCGTGTCCCTGCCGTTGAGCCTTCCGCTCCCGAGCCATCGCCGGGTCGTGCGGGCGAACCGCCGGCTCGAGCGGGTCATCGGCCAGGTGCTCGGCGCTCGACGGGGCGAGGGGCCGCGGGACGCCGAGGACCTCCTGGACGTGCTGATGCAGCCCACCGCCCGGCACGGTGCGCTGCCGGACGCGATCATCCGCCAGACTCTCGCGGCCACGCTGCTCGCCGCGGAGAACACCTCGGCAGCCGGCTTCGGATGGACCGTCCACGAGCTGGCACGGCACCCCGAACTGCAGGACAGGGTCGCGGCGGAGGCCGAGGCGGCCCTTCCGGCGTCCGGCCCCCTCACGCACGCTCACTACGAGCGGCTGGACCTCACGAGTCGGGTGGTACGCGAAGCGCTCCGCCTCTGGCCGCCCAACTGGATGTTCGCCCGGCACGCCCTGCACGCGACCTCGCTGGGCGGCTACAGGCTGGAGCCCGGAACCAAGGTCATGGTCCCCGCCTACGTGATGCAGCGGGACGCCCGGTGGTTTCCCGACCCGTCGGCATTCGATCCGGACCGCTGGCTGCCCGACGGCTCGGGCGGCGTCGCTCCGCAGTTCGCCTACCTGCCGTTCGGGGCGGGACCACTGATCTGCATGGGAATGGCGTGGAGCCTGATCGAGATGACCCTCGCGACCGCTCTCCTCGCACGCGCCTTTCGCTTTGCGCGTTCCCCGGCCGCCACGGTCGTTCCCGACCCTTCACGCGGGCTCTCGCCCAGCGGGCTGAGGGTACGGCTCACGACGAGGTCGGACCGGAACGCCCCGGCCGGCTCTCCGGCGACCGACCGCGCGGGGGCGGGAGCGCGGTGCCCGGTGAGCGGTAGCACGGAATGAGCACGGCCACCACGTACGGGCAGCTCCTCCGCAATCGCGAGTTCAGCGGACTCTTCGCGGCGCATACCGTGTCGATTCTCGGTGACGTCCTGACCAAGGTGGCTCTGTCGGTCCTTGTCTACGATCGCACCGATTCCGCTTTCATGGCCGCCCTCACCTTCGCACTCGGCTTCGTACCCCAGCTTCTCACCGCCGCCCTGGCGTCAGCGGTTGTCGATATGGTGCCCGCCCGCCGGCTCATGCTGATCGGCGATCTGGGGCGAATGGCCTGTGTACTGGCGATGACCGTACCCGGAATGCCCATTCCGGTACTGCTCGTCCTGGTCACCGCGTCGGGAGCGCTTTCTCCCTTGTTCCGGGCCGCAAGGCAGGTGATGCTCCCCGAGATCATCGGCATGAGCGGATACCCCCTCGCGAGATCCATGTTCTCCGGAGCCGTCCAGATCGGCCAGATAGCGGGTTTCGGTCTCGGTGGAGCGTTGCTGATCGTCGTGACGCCGAGAACGACCCTGTTCATCGACGCCGCCACCTTCGCCTTCTCCCTCACGACGGTGCTGATGTTCGTCCGCCCGAGACCTGCCGGCGCCGACACCGCGGACCACGGATCGGGCATGGTCCGCGAGACCGTCCGGGGAAACCGGTCGATCCTCAACGACCCGGTCCTGCGTCGTCTCCTGCTTCTCCAGTGGGTACCGACCGCCCTCATCGTCCTGCCGGAAGGACTCGCCGCGCCCTACGCCGCCGAGTGGGGAGGCGGGCCCGGAAGCGTGGGGCTCCTCCTGGCCTGCCCGGCGGTCGGCACCGTGATCGGCGAGGCGGTCGTCGCCCGGTTCCTGGGGCCGGAGGAACGGTGCCGGCGGGTCCCGGCCCTGATCGTCCTGGCGGGGGCGCCCCTGCTCCTCTTCGCCTTCGGTCCGTCCCTGCCCGTGGCACTGGCCCTGCTTTTCGTCAGCGGCGCCGGAACGGCCTTCGCGCTCCCCCTCGACCAGCTGTACGTGGAGCGCGTGGCCGACCGGCTGAGAGGCCGGGCGATGACGCTCACCGGAGCGGGCTCGATCGCCGCCCAAGGGATCGGCCTGGCGGCAGGCGGGTTGATGGCGGACTGGATGCCCCTGCGGTGGGTGTTCGCGAGCGCCGGGACGGCGGCGCTGCTGACGGCTGCGCTCATCGGCCGGCATCGCCCCTGGCGCGTCACCCCGCACAAGTCGCCCCGCGCGGATCCGGAGGCGACCGAGGCGGTCGACAATCCGGCCGCCCGTCCCTCAGCTCGATCGACCGAAGGGTAGATCCCGTGTCCGCTCCCCTGGGAACCGTGGCGGGTGCCACGTGGCGTCATCTCCCCCCTGCCGCCCCTCTCGGCCTCGCCTTCGACCCGGCGCGGCTCGCGGCCGAGGTCCACGACCTCGCCGATCTCACCTGGCGACCGAACCGCCCGGTGCATCAGAACGGACTGGGCGAGGAGGACACCTTCGACTGGAAGATCATTCCCCTGCGTTCGCCGGCGGGAAGCGTTCTGCGCACGGATCCCGGTGGCGCCGGCCTCGAGGATCACCTCGACACTCCCGTACTCGACCGCTGCCCCTACCTCGCCGAGGTCCTGGCCGGCTTCCCCGCACCGCTGCACAGCGCCCGCCTCATGGCGCTCGGGCCGGGGTCGGAGACCCACGAGCACAGCGACGGGCACACCAACTTCCCCTGGGGATTCCTGCGTCTGCACATCCCCGTGGTGACCCAGAGCGGCGCCGAGCTCGTGGTGGACGGCACGACGTACCACTGGGAGGCCGGACAGCTCTGGTACGCGGATTTCGACCGCCCCCACATCGCCAGGAACCGGGGTGCCGAACGTCGGATCCACCTCGTGGTGGACACCGTCCCGACTCCGGCCCTGATGTCGCTCTTCCCGGCCGGTTTCCTTGCCGAGCTCCCGTGGAGCGACGTCCTCATGACCCGCGAACCGGTCCCGCTGCAGCCCTTCGAGCAACAGGCGCTGCGCTGCGAGGTCGGAGTTCCCGCCGACTTCCCGGACTGGTCGGACGACTCCGGAGCCGACCCGGAGGACAGCCTGCCGGGATCCGTCGACGTACGGGACGGGCGGCTCGTGCTCTGCATCGCGGGTGAACCCCGCTTCGGCCTCGTACACATCGGGAATGCCGAGTTCCGGCTCCAGGGCTGGACCGAGGAGCGGACCATCGTGCTGGACCTCGCACGCGCCGAGCCCGTCGCGCGGTTCCGAGTCCGCTGCGGGCGCTCCCTCGACGAGTACGTGCGGCCGGCGAAACCGGTTCCCCACGGCGTCCCGATGCCATGACGGCAAAGGCTCCCGGACCGCTCGGGCGCGGTGTGGAGATGAGACCGGCCGTCCTCGACGACGCCGCTGCCCTCGCGGTGGCGCTGGCACGCAATCGCGCCTACCTGCGACCGTGGGAGCCTGCCCGGCCGGAGGAGTACTTCACCGAGCTCGGACAGCGGTCCCGGCTCGTGCATCAGCTCGCGCAGCGGCACGCCGGCCACTGCATGCCATGGGTGCTCGTCATGGTGGACGAGGCACGGATCGTCGGTGGCATCTCCCTGTCCAAGATCACGCTGGGGCCCCTCCGCAGCGCGGGCGTCGGCTACTGGATCGACAGCGGGTGGGCCGGCCGGGGTCTGGCGACGGCGGCCGTCGAAGCCGCCTGCCGGAGCGCGCTGAGCGACTTCGCCCTGCACCGGGTGGAGGCGGGCACTCTGCCGGACAACCTGGCCTCGCAGCGCGTCCTGGAGAAAGCCGGATTCCAGCAGTACGGAACAGCGCCGGAGTATCTGCACGTCGACGGCGCCTGGCGAGACCACCGGCTCTACCAGCGCATTCTTCACGACGGTCCGCCCGCCTGAGCCCACCCGCCGGGGCGCCGCAGTGGCTGCGCTGCTCCCGTCGCACAGTCGCTGACCGTACGGGCGGCGCCCTCCCCCAGGGTCTGGGCGGGATCGGGACGGCGCCCAGCGGTCTCCCGCCCCGACGCCGGTATCTAGGGCCGCGAGGTGAGAATTTGCCGTACGGCGCGAGAAGGCTTCTTACCCTAAAGAACTGCGCGGGGTTATCTCTCGCACACGGACTGATGCGGCGTGCTACTGTCGAAGCGTTCCTGTATCTCCGGCGATTCTTCCTGTCGGGCCATCATCGAGTTCTCCCGAGGAGATATGACATGGCATCCGGCACGGTGAAGTGGTTCAACGCAGCCAGGGGTTTCGGTTTCATCGAGGAGGACGGCGGCGGCACCGACGTGTTCGCCCACTTCTCGAACTTCGCCGATCAGGACGTGATGGAACTGCTCGAAGGCCAGAAGGTCGTCTTCGAGATCGCGCAGGGCCAGAAGGGTCCGACGGCCGAGAACATCGTCCCCGCCTGATACTGACGCATTGTGTAGCTGGGGCCCGCATCCCTCGGGGTGCGGGCCCCAGCTGCAGGCATTTCCCGCCTCTCAAAGAATTGACGAGGCGAGTTTCTTTTCGCATTCATTCGGCTCGTTCCTGTGATTCCCCGCGCTGTACTTCTGCTGCGGGAATACCTCGATACGTGCCGTGTCGAGGAAGGTTCTGAGTGAACCCCGTACGTACCAGCAGTCGCTCTTCCCGCACCCCCCGCCGCACCGGCGGTCGCACATACGGCTCCGCCGCCGGTTCCGCCGCCGGTTCCGCCCGGGGCGGTCGCTCCGGCTCGTCCGCGCCGAGCCGCTCCGGCGGCTACGGCCGGCGCCCCGTCGCGGTCCAGGGCGAGTTCGCCCTGCCGAAGACCATCACCCCGGCGCTGCCCGCCGTCGAGTCGTTCGCCGACCTCGACATGCCGAAGACCCTGCTGGCCGCGCTCACCGCGCAGGGTGTCGCCGTGCCGTTCCCGATCCAGGGCGCGACGCTGCCGAACTCCCTGGCGGGCCGTGACGTCCTGGGCCGCGGCCGGACCGGCTCCGGCAAGACCCTCGCCTTCGGTCTGGCCCTGCTCGCCCGCACCGCCGGGAAGCTCGCCGAGCCGCGTCAGCCGCTGGCCCTCGTGCTGGTCCCCACCCGGGAACTCGCCCAGCAGGTCACCGACGCCCTCACGCCGTACGCCCGCGCCGTGAAGCTCCGCCTGGCCACCGTCGTCGGCGGGATGCCGATCGGCAGGCAGGCGGGGGCGCTGCGCGGCGGCGCCGAAGTCGTCGTCGCCACGCCCGGCCGTCTCAAGGACCTCATCGACCGCGGCGACTGCCGGCTCGACCAGGTCGGGATCACCGTCCTGGACGAAGCCGACCAGATGGCCGACATGGGCTTCATGCCGCAGGTCACCGCGCTCCTCGACCAGGTCCGCCCCGAGGGCCAGCGCATGCTGTTCTCCGCGACCCTGGACCGCAACGTCGACCTCCTGGTCCGCCGCTACCTCAGCGACCCCGTCGTGCACTCCGTGGACCCCTCCCAGGGCGCGGTCACCACGATGGAGCACCACGTCCTGCACGTGCACGGCGCCGACAAGCACCGGCTGACGACGGAGATCGCGGCGCGCGACGGCCGGGTGATCATGTTCCTGGACACCAAGCACGCCGTGGACCGCCTCACCGAGGACCTCCTCGGCTGCGGTGTCCGGGCCGCGGCCCTGCACGGCGGGAAGTCGCAGCCGCAGCGCACCCGCACCCTCGCCCGGTTCAAGACCGGTCACGTCACCGTGCTGGTGGCGACGAACGTCGCGGCGCGTGGCATCCACGTCGACAACCTCGACCTCGTCGTCAACGTCGACCCGCCGACCGACCACAAGGACTACCTCCACCGCGGCGGCCGTACCGCGCGGGCCGGCGAGTCCGGCAGCGTCGTGACCCTGGTGACCCCCCAGCAGCGCCGTGACATGACGCGCCTCATGACGGCCGCGGGCATCGTGCCCCGGACCACGCAGGTCCGCTCCGGCGAGGAGGAGCTCAACCGGATCACCGGTGCCCGCACCCCCTCCGGCATTCCCGTGACGATCACCGCGCCGCCCGCGGAGCGGCGTGGTCCGCGCGGCGCGTCCTCCCGTGGCCGGCGCGGTCCCGCCTCGGCCGCGCGGCGCGCGAACGCGCGGCACTCCGCCGTCGACAGGGCGGCCTGAACCACCCCGTGAGCAGGGTCACGGCGGCCCCCACCGCGCCGTGACCAGAGGAAGCCGACCCATCTCCGCAGGAGGCATCATTTGACGCCGGTCACGACGCAGCCCCCCTCGGCGCTCACCGCCGCCCCCACGCAGAGGACCGTGGCCGACGCCATGGACACGGCCGGGCCGCGGGTCGGCGACAGCATGACCGTCGAGGTGGCCCTGTCCGTCATGGCCGGTGCCCGCACCGGGCACCTCCTCGTCTGCGACGACGACGGCCTGTTCACGGGCCTCGTCACGTCGGCCCGGCTGACCGCCGTCCGTGACGGCTCCGCCTACACCGACCGGGTCCGGCTGCGCGACATCCTCGGCGACCGCGGGCCGTTCGCCTCACCCGCGACCGCGATGGCCGAGGCCCAGCACCTCATGCGCTACCGCCGGCTCCCCGCCCTGCCCGTCCTCGACGAGCAGGGCAGCGCACTGGGCGTCCTCGTCCTCGCGCGCTGAACCGCCTCACGGCGGCAGAACCCTCTCCCTTCTCTCCTGTGAGGCATCATGCGCTGTGTCATCGCCCGCTTCCCGTTCGACCTCACCAAGAGCGGTGTCCTGCAGTCCATGCAGGGCGTGAAGCCCGAGACGGTCGTCGGCGAGTCCGTGATCATCGGCCGCCGTACGTACCCCCTCATGCAGGTGGGCCAGGTCATCACCCGTCAGGACCGCCGCGACTTCAGCTCCGGTGAGGTCCTGCGGGCCATGACCAAGCTCGGCTTCACGTGCCGCAACCTCCCGCAGGCCGCCGCGCCCGCCCGCGCCGCCCTGAACCCGCTCCAGCACGCCTCCGCGATGCTCGGCGTGGCGCCGGCGGTCTGATCTTGCAGGGCGGGCCCGTACGACGGGTCCGCAGGACGGTTCCGGGGGGCTCGCCCGAGCGGCGGCCCCCCGGAGGCGTGCCCAGGGGCGGGCGGACCCGGGTCGGGTCACACGCGCGGCGGTCCGCCGCCGGACCGGCCGGCCTTCTCCGGTCGACGCTCAGGGGACGATGCCGTGGGGATCGGGCACCACGGTGAGCAGCGCCGAGACGACGACGATCGCCGCGAGGACGGAGACCTCCACGCGCGCGGGTGCCTGGGCGTTCCCGCCGGACAGCATCCGCCCGCGGGCGGCGAGCGCGAGCAGGCTGGCGCCGCCGAACAGCACCAGCTTCACCAGGAGGATCCGGCCGTAGGCGGTGCTCAGGACGGCGTCGAGCGGGAGTCTGCGCAGGGTCGAGAGGGTGCCGGTGACCGCGAGGGCGGCGTACACCCAGGCGGCCATCCGGGCGTACCTGACGAGGACATCGCGCCCGCCGCCCCGCAGCCGCATGGTGCGGAGCACGTACAGGAGCGTGCCGGCCCACAGGGAGGCGGCGGTCAGGTGGACGACGGTGAGGGAGGCCCCCACGAGGGGCTGGTACGTCTCCGGATGGGCGCGCATCGCCTCGGCTACGACGGCGAGGGCGAGCGGAACTACGGCGAGTGCGGGGCGCCGGGAGGCGGCGCAGAGGGCGGCCAGGACGAAGGCGTTGGCCGTGACGAGCAGGAGGCGGCCTTCGCGGAGCCCGTACGCGACGGCCGGGCCGAGTCCGCTGACGGCGGCGAAGAGGAGCAGGAGCCCGGCCGAGGCGGCCGCGGCGAGGAGGGCGGCGGGGGCGGACCAGGCGCGGGGCCGCGGCCCCGCGCGGGCGAGCCGGTTCCCGGCGAGTTCACCGGCGTGTACGGCCAGACCGGTGAGGACGAGGAGCCGTAGCAGCGTGGTGGTGCCGTCGGCGGGTATGCGGAGCTCGCCGGTGCCCGTCTGCGCGAGACCGGCGCCCAGCAGGGCGACGACCAGGACGGCCACGACGGCGAGGACCGCCGCTGTCAGACGGCTCGGGGTACCGAAGGGTCCGGGAAGCGTCACCGGACGATCGTCACCGAGCCCCGGACGGGCGGCAACTCAGGGTCGCTCCGCCCGTCCGACCCGGCGGATCAGGCCTTGCTGAGGTGGGCCCAGAACTCGTCCCAGGACAGCCGGCCGTCGCCGTTGGCGTCGCGCTGCTTGATGAGCACCTCGGCGACCGTCTCGGTGACGTTGAAGTCGCCCAGCTGCGCCATGACGCTCTTGTACTCCGCGGCGGTGATGAAGCCGTCCCCGTCCACGTCGTACCGGTTGAATGCCGTACGTGCCGACTCGATGTCCGCCACTGCTTCCGCCCCTTCTCGGTGCCTATCTGACGGGGGTCAGATTAGCTGGCCCGGCCGGTCCGGCCGCGCGGGGTCTCGGGGCGGGCTACCGGAAGATGCCCGTGTGGCCGAGGGAGTAGCGGCCCGGCTGGGGGTAGACGGCGAGGCCGTGGGGGCCGCTGCCGACCGGGATGCGGGCGAGCTGCCTGCCGGTGGTGGTGTCGATCGCGTAGACCTCGGAGTCGTAGCGGCCGGAGAGCCACAGGACCTTGCCGTCGGCGGAGACGCCTCCCATGTCGGGGGAGCCTCCGTCCGGCAGCCACCACTTCTTGGTGAGCTTGTTCTTGGCGAAGTCGAAGACGGAGACGGAGCCCTCGCCGCGGTTGGGGACGTACATCTCGCGCGAGTCCCGGCTGATGTAGAGGCCGTGGCAGCCCTTGCCGGTGGGCAGCAGGGTGGGGGTGGTGAACTTCTCGCCGTCGAGGACCCACATGCCGTGGGCCATCATGTCGGCGACGTAGAACGTCTTCCCGTCCGGGGAGATCTTCACGTCCTGCGGCATGGCGCCTTCGAGGGGCAGTTTCTGCTGGCCGATCACCTCCATCTTCTCGGTGTCGACCTTGAGCAGCTCGCCGGAGAACTCGCAGGAGACGACGAAGTACCGGCCGTCGGCGGAGAAGTCGGCGTGGTTGACGCCGTAGCAGCTGACCGGGACGGTCTTCTTCCGCTCCATGGTGTGGGGGTCGCGGAAGACGAGTTCGCGGTCGAGGGAGGCCATCACGACGGCGTACCTACCGTTGGGCGTGAAGTACAGGTTGTACGGGTCGTGGACCTCGACGGGTTTGCCGGCGGCGCCGGTGGCGGGGTCGATGGGGGTGAGCGTGTGGCCCCGGTTGTTGTTGACCCAGAGGGTCTTCATGTCCCAGGAGGGCACGACGTGCTGGGGCTGGATGCCGACGGGGATGGTCTCGACGACCTGGTAGGTGGCGGGGTCGATGACGGAGACGGTGTTGGAGTTGGTGTTGGGGACGTAGATCCGGGAGGGGAAGTCCTTGACGACCGGGGAGAGCCGGTTCGGCCGGTCGGCGGCGTAGACGTCGTTCGGGTCGAGCAGCGGCGGCATGCCGGGGAGTCCGGCGGGCACGACGGGGGCCTTCTTGACGGGGGCGGCCTTCTTCACCGGGGCGGCTCCGTCTCCCGGGTCGCCGCCGCCGCAGCCGGCGAGGGCGGTGAGGAGGGCGGCGGCGACGAGGGTCCTGGTGCGCTTCGTGCGGTGTGCCATCAGGTCAGCAGCTCCGTGGTGGTGACCGCGCGCAGCCCGCGGCGGTCGAGGTCGGCGAGGAGGAGGGGCAGGGCGACGGCGGTGACCGGGTAGCCGAAGTGCAGGCTGACGACGGAGCCCGCGCGGGCCGTGCCGGTGACGTTGCGGACGACGGCGGTGGCGTCGGGCGTGGTGAAGTCGAGGGAGTCGACGTCGTACGAGAGGACGTGCGGGTAGCCGGCGCGGTGGGCGGCGCGCAGGACGGCGGGGGTGGCGTGCCGGGTGCGGGAGGGCCGGAACCAGGTGCCGATGGAGCCGGTGAGACGGCGCAGCCGGGTGGCGCAGGCCTGGATCTCGGCGTGGGCGTCGGCTTCGGTCAGGGCGTTGACGTCGGTGTGGTGCTGGGTGTGGTTGCCGAGGTCGTGTCCGCCGTCGAGGACCCGCCGGGCCATGTCGGGGTGGGCGTCGAGCCAGCTGCCGACGGCGAGGACGGTGACGCGGGCGCCGGCCTTCTCGGCCTGGGTGAGGAGGGTCCGGGCGAGGGCGGGGTCGCCCTGGCCGTGGAAGGTGAGGGCGACGCGGGGGCGGTCGCGGGGACCGTGGGCGATCTCGGCGGGCTGTCCGGGGAGGCGCCGTGGGGCGGGGGCCGCCTGGGGTGCGGGCGCGGGGCGCCGTGGGGCGGGGGCGGCGGGGCGTGGCTCCGTGCCGCAGGCGGTGGCGAGGGCTCCCGCGAGGGCGGCGGCCGCACCCGCTCGGAGGGCGTCGCGGCGGTCGGTCGACTTCACGCGACCATTTAAAGGCGGTACAGCGCGATTGACGGCGATTGGGCCAATTCAGGACGTTTGCACGCCCCGACGGAGGGTCCAGCATGCGGACGATCACGGGAAACAATCGATGAACCGCATAGCCATTCACTGTTTACAAGGCGGGTGCTGCATGTCACCAACGATTCATCATGCAACTGTCAGGGTTTGCCCTGCATCGCCCCAGTAAGAACTTTTGGCGACACGGCCACCCGTCTGCCATAGTCGGAGCCACGACCCCCATTGACCCGGGCCAGGTCGACAGAGCGGCCGTGGATACACCCCCCCGTCCACGGCGCATCACACGGAAGCCCCCACGCACCCCACCACGGCGCACGGGGGCTTCCGTGCGTCCGGGAGCGCCGGAGAGGACCGGGCGTTCAGCGGTCGGAGACCCGCATCTCGAACCAGGTCGTCTTGCCGCGCGGCGCCAGGTCCACGCCCCAGCGGTCCGACAGCTTGTCCACGAGGAAGAGCCCCCGGCCGCTCGTGTCGAGCTCGTGCACCGGCATCAGACAGGGCAGTCCGCGCGAGGGGTCCCTCACCTCGACGCGGATCCAGCCGCGCCGCCGCTGTAACCGCAGCGCGAAGACCCGGGCACCGGTGTGCCGGACCGCGTTCCCGACGAGTTCCGAGACGAGCAGCACGGCGTGCTCGGCGATCAGCGGCCCGAGCCCCCACTGCCGGAGCACGACGTGCTCGGTGAGCCTGCGGGCCACCCACGCGGACTCGGGGCGGGACGGCAGCCGGACGTCGTCGTCCGCCGGATTGCCGTACAACTCCATGGCTTCGACGGCCTGTTCCTCGTCCGCGGCCGGTGACCACCGCGCTGCCGCGGCGCTCGCGCGCTGCCACGGCTGCTCCCTACCCTCCAGGCCCGCCATGCCCCCCATCATGGCCGCACGGAGGCGTCCGCGGGGGCCGTTCCGACGGAATCGACCCCCGGAACGACCCGTCAGGCGAACTTCGCCTTCCCCGGGCCCTCCTCCACGAAGCTGCGCATGCCCGTCTCGCGGTCCTCGGTCGCGAACAGACCGGCGAACCAGGTGCGCTCGATGGCGAGACCGGTGTCGATGTCGGCCTCGAGACCCTGGTCGATCGCCTCCTTCGCGGCCCGCAGCGCGACCGCCGGCCCCTGTGCGAGCTTCGCCGCCCATGCGTGCGCCTGCTCGTACACCTCGGCGGCCGGGACGACCCGGTCGACCAGACCCAGCGCCAGGGCCTCGTCGGCCTTCACCATCCGGCCGGTGAAGACGAGGTCCTTCGCCTTCGAGGGGCCGACCAGGCGGGACAGGCGCTGGGTGCCGCCCGCGCCGGGGATCAGGCCGAGGAGGATCTCCGGCTGGCCCAGCTTCGCGTTGTCGGCGGCGATCCGGTAGTCGGCGCAGAGGGCCAGTTCGCAGCCGCCGCCGAGGGCGTACCCGGTGATCGCGGCGACGACGGGCTTGGGGATGCGGGCCACGGCGGTGAAGGAGTCCTGGAGCGCACGGGAGCGCTTGACCATGGCCACGTGGTCCATGACCTGCATCTCCTTGATGTCCGCGCCGGCCGCGAACACCTTCTCGCCGCCGTAGAGGACCACGGCCCGCACGTCGTCGCGGTCGGTGGCCTCCTGGGCCAGCTCGCGCAGCCGGTCCTGGGTGGCGACGTCCAGGGCGTTCATCGGGGGGCGGTCGAGACGGATCGTGCCGACGCCTTCGGCGACTTCGAGGTTCACAGTCATGGAGGGAAGGTTAGTGTCCGTCAACGACGGGGGGCCCGGTGCTGTTGCTCACAGCACCGGGCCCCCCGTCGGTCGTGTACGGCTACGCGATCCACTCCGACCAGTCCATGTTCCAGCCGTTGAGGCCGTTGTCCGGCTTGATCTGCTTGTCCTTCGAGTTCTTCACGACGACCACGTCACCGATGATCGAACGGTCGTAGAACCAGGCCGCCGGCATGGAGCTGTCGCCCGCGCCCCGGGCGTCCTGGAGGCCGACGCAGCCGTGGCTGACGTTGGCGGACCCGAAGGTACCCGCCGAGGCCCAGTAGTTGCCGTGCACGAAGGTGCCCGAGGTGGACAGGCGCATCGCGTGCGGCACGTCCTTGATGTCGTACTCGCCGCCGAAGCCGACCGTGGCCCCGTTCATGCGGGTCACCTTGTACTTCTCGCTGATGACCATCTGACCGTTGTACGTCGTCGTCGACGGGGCGCCCGCGGTGATCGGGATCGTCTTGATGATCTTGCCGTCGCGCTCGATCTTCATCGTCTTGGCGCTGGCGTCGACGGTGGAGACCTGACGGCGGCCGATGGTGAAGGACACCGTCTTCTTCTGCTTGCCGTAGACACCCGGGCGGCCCTCGACGCCGTCCAGGTTGAGCTCGACGGTCACCTTGGTGCCCGCGGCCCAGTAGTTCTCCGGGCGGAAGTCGAGACGGTCGTTGCCGAACCAGTGGCCCTCGATCCGCACGGCCGGCACGGCCGTCACCTTGATGGCCTTCTCGACGGCCTCGGGGTCGGTGATGCCCCGGGTGAAGTTGATGGACACCGGCATGCCGACGCCGACCGTCGAACCGTGCTCCGGCGTGTAGTGGCCGATGAAGGTGTTCTTCGGGACCAGGGTGGTGAAGGTGGTGTCCTTCGCCGACTCACGGCCCTCGGCGTCCTTCGCGATCGCGTGGACCTTGTACTGGGTCCCTCCCGCCAGGTGGGCGGTGGGCGTCCAGCTGCTGCCGTCCGCCGAGACCTTGCCCTCGACCGCGGTGCCCTTGGAGTCGGCGACCGTGACCGTGGTCAGCTTGCCCTGCGCCGCGGTGACCTTGAGGGCCCCGCTGGTGGCGACCGACTCGGCGCCGTCCTTCGGCAGGATCGTCACGACCGCCTGCGAGGCCGCGTTCCCCTGGGTGCCGCCCCTCTGGGCCGCCGGCCCCTGTCCCCCCGTACCGCCGGACGTCTCACCGCCGCCGCAGGCGGTGAGCACCAGGAGCATCGCTCCCGCCGCCAGAGCCTGCAGCCGGACGCCCCCGCGTCCTCGGCTGCGCCGCTTCGTCCCTACCGATGTCCCCGATATCGGCTGCGCGTTCACTGTGGTCGTCTCCCCTCGCACGGCCTGGCACCGCCACGGCCCCACCCCCGTGCGCATTCACTCGCGCACACGGCGCTAGATAATCACACCGCAGGACACGAAAGATCCTCGTGAATGTCACCGTTCAGTCCCGATCGACCTGGTAAGACGACGGAAGTGCCGGACGGTGCGAGGGCGACGAGGGGTCAGTGCAGAGCGGAGCCGGCCTTCCACCGGTTCCACTCCATGTTCCAGCCGCCGAGGCCGTTGTCGGGAGCGACCTTCCGGTCACGGGAGTTGACCACTTCCACGACGTCGCCGATGAGCGTCCGGTCGAAGAACCAGCCCGCGGGCGACCGGGCGCTGCCGCCCTTCTCGTCCCGCAGCCCCACGCAGCCGTGGCTGACGTTGGCCGTACCGAACGTGCCGGGCGAGGCCCAGTAGTTCCCGTGCAGGAAGGTCCCGGACTCGGTGAGCCGCATCGCGTGCGGCACGTCCTTGATGTCGTACTCGCCGCCGAAGCCGACCGTGCGCCCGTCCATCCGCGTCACGTCGTACAGCTCGGTGACGACCATCTTGCCGTTGTACGTGGTGGTCTTCGGCGCCCCCGCGGTGATCGGCAGGGTCGCCAGGACCGCGCCGTCCCTCCTGACCTCCATGGTGTGCGCGGCGGCGTCCACCACGGAGACCTGGGAGCGGCCGACGGTGAAGCCGACCGTCTTGCGCTGGATGCCGTACACCCCCGGCGCCCCCTCGACGTCCCGCAGGCCGAGGCGGACGGTGACGCGGGTGCCCGGCTGCCAGTACGCGGCGGGGCGGAAGTCGAGCCGCTCCTTGCCGAACCAGTGGCCGACGATCTCCACCGGCGGCTCCGAGGTGATCCGGATCGCCCGCTCGACCGCGGCGCGGTTCTCGATCGGCCGGTTGAAACCGAAGGAGACGATCATGCCGGTGCCGACCGTGGAACGATTCTCCGGCTTGAAGTAGCCGATGAAGCGGCTCTCCGGCACCACGGTGGTGAAGGTGGTGTGCCGCGCGGAACGGCGCCCGTGCGCGTCGAGCGCGACCGCGTCCACGCTGTACTTCGCGGCGAGCGCCAGCCGGGCGTCCGCCCGGGGCCGCCAGCGCAGCCCGTCCGGGGAGATCTCCCCCGCCACCTCGGTCCGCTGGGCGTCCTCCACCTGGACGACGGTCACCCGTTCGAGGCGCCCGCTGTCCACCTTCACCTCGACCGGTCCCTCGGCACTCACCCCCCGGCTGCCGTCCTCCGGGCTGACCCGGATGACGTCACCGGGGGCCCGCGCCTTGCCCGGCAGCGAGATGTCGATGCCCCGTCCGCCACCGCTTCCCGTGCAGCCCACGAGGCCCGCCATCAGGCCCGCCACCGCGAGGGCGTAACCCGCCCGCTTCCATACATGTGTCACGCCCCGCCCAACGACGGCCACCCTCCGGGGGAAACGTCCGTACGGGTCATGTTGGGAGCGCGGTGGCGCGGGCAGAACAGGAGGAGACCCCACGCGGGAGCGGCGGCCGGGACGCCGCCGCTCCCCCGCGTGCGGGCCCGACGAGCCGCAGGAGGCCGGGACGGTGGCGAGCGCAGCCGAGCAGGAGGCGGTACCGGAGCATGCCCCGGAGCGGGCCGGACCCCCGGTGTGGCCGGGTGCGCCGACGCCCCTCGGCGCGCGCTGCCGGGTCGGCCCCGACGGGGTGGCGGGAACGAACTTCGCGCTGTGGGCGGGCGGGGCGGAGGCCGTGGAGCTGTGCCTCTTCGGGCCGGACGGTACGGAGCGGCGGCTACCGCTCACGGAGCTGACCCACGAGATCTGGCACGGCTTCGTGCCCGGAATCGGAGCCGGGCAGCGGTACGGCTACCGGGTCCACGGCCGCTGGGACCCGTGGACGGGCGCCCGGTGGAACCCGGCGAAGCTGCTCCTCGACCCGTACGCGCGAGCCGTCGACGGCGACTTCGCGCTGCCGCCCGAGGTGTACGGGCACGTGCGGGACTGGCCGCAGCAGCACGTCGCCGACACCGTCCGCGACGAGCGGGACTCCGCCCCGTACGTCCCGAAGGGCGTCGTCGTCCAGGACGACGACGACTGGGCCGACGACCGCAGACCCAAGACGCCCTGGCAGGACTCCGTCATCTACGAGCTGCACGTCAAGGGCTTCACCCGGCAGCACCCCGGCATCCCGGAGCGGCTGCGCGGCACGTACGCGGGTCTGGCCCACCCGGCGGCGATCGAGCACCTCGTCGGGCTCGGCGTGACCGCGGTGGAGCTGCTCCCCGTGCACCAGTTCGCGCACGAGGACCACCTCCTGCGACGCGGGCTGCGCAACCACTGGGGCTACAACTCCATCGGCTACTTCGCCCCGCACGCCGGCTACTCCTCGTCGGGGACCACCGGGCAGCAGGTCGGCGAGTTCAAGCGGATGGTGCGGGCGCTGCACGCGGCCGGGATCGAGGTCATCCTCGACGTCGTCTACAACCACACGGCGGAGGCGGGCGAGCTCGGCCCCACCCTGTCCCTCAAGGGCATCGACAACCGCGGCTACTACCGCCTCCAGTCCGACGCCCGCAGGTACGCCGACTACACGGGCTGCGGCAACACCCTGCACGTCGTGCAGCCGCAGGTCCTCCGGCTCATCACCGACTCCCTGCGGTACTGGGTGACCGAGATGGGCGTCGACGGCTTCCGCTTCGACCTGGCGGCGGCCCTCGCCCGCTCCTTCCACGACGTCGACATGCTCTCCCCGTTCCTCGCGGTGATCGCCCAGGACCCGGTGCTCCGCCGGGTCAAACTGATCGCCGAGCCCTGGGACGTGGGAAACGGCGGCTACCAGGTCGGCGCCTTCCCCCCGTTGTGGACCGAGTGGAACGACCGCTACCGGGACGCCGTCCGGGACTTCTGGCGCGGCGCCCTGCCCGATGTGCGGGACCTCGGCTACCGGCTCTCCGGCTCCAGCGACCTGTACGCCTGGGGCGGGCGCCGGCCGTACGCCTCCGTCAACTTCGTCACCGCCCACGACGGCTTCACCCTGCGGGACCTCGTCACGTACGAGCGCAAGCACAACGAGGCCAACGGCGAGGGCAACCGGGACGGCACCCACGACAACCGGTCCTGGAACTGCGGGACGGAGGGCGAGACCGACGACCCCGGGATCAACGCCCTCCGTCTGCGCCAGCAGCGCAACCTGCTGACCACCCTGCTCCTGTCCACCGGGGTCCCGATGCTCGTCGCCGGCGACGAGATGGGCCGCACCCAGGGCGGCAACAACAACGCGTACTGCCAGGACAACGAAATCGGCTGGGTCGACTGGACGCTGCCCGAGGACGCGGGCCGCGCCCAGCTCCTCGCCCTGACCCGCCGGCTGCTCGCCCTCCGCGACCGGCATCCGGTGCTGCGCCGCCGGGCCTTCTTCTCCGGCCGGCCGCAGGGCGCGGACGGGCTGCGGGACCTGGCCTGGTTCACCGCGGACGGCACCGAGATGACGGAGGGCGACTGGTACGCGCCCGCGGCCACTTTGGGCCTCTACCTGTCGGGCCGTGACATCCCGGGCCGGGACGAGCGCGGGGAACAGATCGCCGACGACAGCTTCCTCGCGGTCCTCCACGCGGGCCCGGACCCGCTCGACCTGCGCCTCCCGGGCCCGCCCTGGGCGGAGTCGTACGAACTGGTCGTCGACACCGCACGCGAGGACCAGTCGGGTCCGCCGGGGACGAGCCACCGGGGCGGCGGGACCCTCACGATGGGGGGCCGGTCGGTGGTGCTGCTGCGGGTCGAGGCGTGAGGGGCCGGGCCCGGCCCAGGATGCCCCGGTCGTAGCCGGTGGCGACGGCCGCGGCCCGGTCCTTCACGCCCAGCTTGCCGTAGATGTGGGTCAGATGGGTCTTCACGGTCGCCTCGCTGATGAACAGCTCGGCGGCGATGGCGCGGTTGACCGTGCCCCGGGCGACGAGGACGAGGATCTCGGTCTCGCGCGCCGAGAGGGTCGTGTCGGCGGGCGGGGCGGCGGGGGCGCGGACGGCGGTGACGAGCCGGGACGCGACGGCCGGGGAGAGGACGGTACGGCCCCCGGCCGCCGCCCGTACGGCGGTGAAGAGTTCGTCGCGGGGCGCGTCCTTGAGGAGGTAGCCGGTGGCACCGGCCTCGATCGCCGGGAGCGTGTCGGTGTCCGTGTCGTACGTGGTGAGGACCAGGATCCGGGAGCGGGCGCCGCGGCGGGTGAGTTCGGCGATGGCGTCGACGCCGCCGCCCTCCGGCATGCGCAGGTCCATGAGGACGACGTCCGGGTCGAGGCGGAGGGCCAGCGCGACGGCCTCGACGCCGCCGGAGGCCTCGCCGAGGACGCGGAAGCCGGAGCCGGGGGCGGCGAACATGCCGCGCAGACCGTCCCGTACGACGGGGTGGTCGTCGACGATCAGCAGGGTGATGTCAGTCATGGCCCGCCCACGGTACGCGAGCGGAGACGGCCGTCCCCTCGCCCGGAGCGGTCTCCAGGGTGACGGTCCCGGCGAGCCGCTCGGCGCGGGCGCGCATGCCGTCGAGGCCGAACCCCCGGCCGTGGCCCGCGCCGGAGGCGGAGGGGTCGAAACCGCGGCCGTCGTCCCGTACGTCCAGGGTGACCTCGTCGCCCATGTAGGAGAGGGTGACGCCGGCCCGGGAGGCGCCGGAGTGGTGTTCGGCGTTGGCGAGGGCCTCCTGGGCGATCCGCAGCAGGGTGGCGGCGACCTCGTCGTGGAGCGGCTGCTCGGTGCCGGTGACGGTGAACCGGGCCTCCACGCCGGTGCGTTCGGCCCAGTTCCCGACGGTCTTGCGGAGGGCCTCGGGGAGCCTGTCGTGCTCCAGGGCCACCGGGCTCAGGTTCCGCACGGAGCGGCGGGCCTCGCCCAGGCTGTGCCGGGCGAGGTCGGCGGCCCGCTGCAGATGGACGCGGCCGGCCTCCGGGTCGGGTCCCGCGGTGGCGGCCTGGAGCTGGGTGATGATCCCGGTGAAGCCCTGGGCGAGGGTGTCGTGGATCTCGGCGGCGAGCCTGCGGCGCTCGTCGGCGACCCCGGCCTCCCGTGCCTGGAGCAGGAGTTGGGCCTGGAGGGTCGCGTTCTCGGCGAGGGCCTGTTCGAGGCGGGCGTTGGCGCGGGCGAGTTCGGCGATCGTGGCGGCGCGTTCGGCGGCCTTCTCGGCCTCCTTGGTGCCGAGGTGGGAGAAGCCCACGGCGACGGTGGAGTTCAGGGCGAACAGACCGCCGAAGGCGAGCCACTGCACGAGGGAGGCGGGGGGCAGACCGCCGGACTGGGAACCGGCCATGGTGACCGCGGTGACGAGGAGTCCGGCCTGGACCAGGCGGCGGGGCAGCAGGGGGACGGCGTCGAAGTAGCCGGCGCAGGCGTAGACCGCGAAGAAGGGGTTGAGCCAGGTCAGCGCGAAGGCGAGGGCGGTGCGCAGGACGAAGTACACGACGGAGGCGGGTGCGGGCGCCCCCGGGACGATCACGGATTCGGTCCCCGGCCGCTCGGGGTCCCACCCGGTGGCCGCGACGACCCGGGCGCAGCGGCGGTCCCACAGCAGGTGGAGGAGGAGCGCCGCCGCCACCAGGACGCCGGCCGTCACGATCTCCCCGCGGGTCATGAACAGGTCGGCCGACGCCCCGGCGAGCACGAGGGCGATGCCGAGCAGTCCGTACGGGCCCCAGCGGGAGAGCTGGCGCCGGCGCTCCTCGACGGTGGTGGTCACCCCGCCGCCTCCCCTCGTGTCATTCCCAGCGGAACCAGCGCACCGACGCGGCGGTCAGCGCGGCCGTCCACAGGGCCATCACCCCGAGCGCCGCCCAGCCGGGCCAGCCGCCCCCCGCCGTCGCGTCGAGGGCCTCGGAGGCGGCACCGAACGGGGTGAGTCCGACGATCCGTTGCAGCGTATCGGGCATGGCCTGGACGGGCGCCCAGACGCCGGCCGTGAACATGGCGGGGAAGGCGGCGGCCGAGCCGACCGCGTAGGCGATGCCCTGGGTGCGGGAGGCCGCGCACACGGTGGCGCCGATGGCCAGAGCGCCCGCCACGGCGAGGAGCAGGGCGAGGGCGTACCCGGTGGGGTTCCCGGGGAGGGCGACGCCGAAGGCGAGCCGGCCCGCCGTGATCACCAGGAGCGAGGAGAGCAGAGTCGCACCGGCGTGCAGCGCGATCTGGGCGGTGAGCAGGGCCGCGGGCCGGACCGGGGTGGTGGACATGCGGCGCAGGATGCCGCGTTCGCGGTAGCCGGAGAGCACCGGGGGCATGGCCTGGACCCCGGACATGATGAGGGCGAAGAGGACGGCGACGGGGACGTAGAGGTCGATGACGCGGCGCCCGCCGAGGTCCTCGGAGGCCTCCCGGAACGAGGGGATCAGACCCAGGACCACGAGGAGCACGGTCGGCGAGACCATCACCCAGAACAGGGAGCCGGGTTCGCGGGTGAAGAGGCGGATCTCGGTCCGCAGGACGGCCGCGGCAGGGCTGGGCGTACTCATCGGAGTGCGGTTCCCGTCAGGTCGAGGGAGGCGTCGTCGAGGGTGGCGTCGGTGACGCGCAGCCGGCGGGCGGTGACGCCCCGGCGGGCGAGGAGGGAGACGAACGCGTTGACGGTCCCGTCCGTGCCGGCGACGACCGTCCGGCCGTCCGCCACGGTGACGGAGACGGTTCCGGGCAGGGCCCGCAGCGCCTCGGGGTCGAGCGGCGTGTCGGCGGCGAAGGAGATCTCCTTCGCGGCGGACGCCCGCCCGATCAGGCCGGCGGGCGTGTCGAGCGCGGCGACCCGGCCCCCGTCGATGACGGCGATCCGGTCGCAGAGGCGCTGGGCCTCCTCCATGAAGTGGGTGACGAGCAGCACGGTGACACCGCCCGCGCGGATGTCCTCGACGAGCGACCCGGCCTCGCGGCGGGCGCGCGGGTCGAGTCCGGTCGTCAGCTCGTCGAGGACGACGACGCGGGGGCCGCCGATCAGCGCGAGGGCGATGAGGAGCCGCTGCTTCCGGCCGCCGGAGAGCTTGCCGAACCGGGTCCCGAGGTGGGGCAGGAGGCCGAGCCGCCCGGCGAGTTCCCGCCGGTCGGCGGGCCGCTCGTAGAAGGAGGCGTACAGGTCGAGCGCCTCGCCGACGGTCAGCTTGGCCTGGAGCTCGCTCTCCTGGAGCTGGACCCCGAGAACCCGGGTGACCTCGGCCCGCTCCCTCACGGGGTCGTGCCCGAAGACCCGCACCCGTCCCTCGTCGGGCCTGCGCAGTCCCGCGACGCACTCCACGGTGGTGGTCTTGCCGGCGCCGTTGGGGCCGAGGATGCCGAAGATCTCCCCCTCGCCGACGTCGAAGGAGATCCCGTCGACCGCCTTCCGGCCGCCGTACGACTTGTGCAGTCCCCGCACCTCGATCGCTGTCATGTGCCCAGCCTGTCGGCGGGTCGCCCCCTCCGGTATCGGCCGTTCCGCTCGTCTCCGCCGTCAACCGATCGGCTGACGGCGGGTACGACTCCCGGCCCCGGGGGCCGGAAAACCGGATGAGAGGTGTCAGTGGTGAACCGTAGGGTCGGGCCTGATGCCCGAGAAAACTGTCGCCCCAGAGCCCGCCACCGCCGACGCCCCCGACCGCTCGGCGGTACGGGCGCTTCTCCGTCTCTGGCCGTACGTGCGGCCCGTGCGGGGACGGTTGTCCGCCGCCGCGCTCGTCGCGATCGTCGCGTCCTGCCTGTCGCTCGTCATTCCGCTCGTCCTGAAGTGGATGGTGGACGGGCCCGTGGCGGAGCGGGACCCCGGCGGGGTGTGGCTGGGGGCGCTGTACCTGCTGCTGCTCGGGATCGCCGAGGCCGTGCTCTTCGGGTACCGGCGGTGGCTGGTGGCGCGGCCGCTGGCCGGGGTCGAGGCGCGGATGCGGGCCGACCTGTACGGCAGGCTCCAGCGGCTGCCGATCGCCTTCCACGACCGGTGGGCGTCCGGGCAACTGCTCTCGCGGGGCACGACCGATCTGATGCTGGTCCGGATGTTCCTGGCCTTTCCGCTGACGTTCCTCCTGGTCAACGGTGTGACGATCCTCGCGGGTTATGTCCTGCTGCTCTCCCAGGACTGGTCGCTCGGACTGGTCCTGCTGACCCCCGTCGTCCCCCTGGTGCTGGTCTGCTCGGCCTTCGAGAGCCGCTACGGCAGGGTCGCGCGGCGCGCCCAGGACCAGGTGGGCGATCTGACGACGGTCGTCGAGGAGAGCGTCCTCGGCATCCGGATCGTCAAGGGCTTCGGCCGGCACCGCAGCCAGGCGAGGGCCTTCCGCGAGCTCTCCGGCCGGCTCCGGGGCACGGAACTGGCCAAGGCCCGGCTGCTCGCGATGATCTGGGCGGTCATCACCGTCGTACCGGAACTGGCCATCGGGGCGGCGCTCGTCCTCGGCACGGTCCAGGTCGCGGACGGGGACCTGTCGGCGGGCACGCTCGTCGCGTTCCTGTCGACGGCCCTGGCACTGCGCTGGCCCGTGGAGTCGATCGGCTTCCTGCTCGCGATGACCCAGGAGGCGGCGACGGCGACGGAACGGTACTTCGAGGTGATGGACGCCGAGGAGGAGCCCGACACCCCCGCCGTGCGGGACGCCCCGGCGGCGGACGGCTCCGACGGGGTGCGCTTCGAGGGCGTGTCGTTCCGCTACCCGGACGCCCCCGACGACTCCCCGCCGGTCCTGGACGGCATCGACCTGCACATCCGGCCCGGCGAGACCCTGGCCCTCGTCGGCGGCACGGGTTCCGGCAAGACCACGCTCACCGCGCTCGTGCCGAGGCTGCACGAGGCGTCCGGCGGCCGCATCCTGCTCGACGGCGAGGACATCGCCCTGATGGAACGGGAGCGGCTGCGGACCCTGGTGTCGATGGCCTTCGAGGAGCCGACGCTGTTCTCGGCGAGCGTCGGCGAGAACGTCCTGATGGGCGCCGACGACGGGGCCGGGGAGCCGGAGCTGCGGCGCGCCCTCTGCGTGGCGCAGGCGGACGGCTTCGTGGACCGGCTGCCCGAGGGCGCCGCGACCCGGGTCGGTGAGCAGGGCCTGAGCCTGTCCGGTGGTCAGCGGCAGCGGATCGCCCTGGCACGGGCGGTCGTCGGCCGCCCCCGCTTCCTGGTCCTCGACGACCCGCTGTCGGCGCTCGACGTGCACACGGAGGCGCGGGTCGAGGCGGCCCTGCGGGAGGTGCTGCGGGAGACGACGGCCCTGGTCGTGGCGCACCGCCCGTCGACGGTGATGCTGGCCGACCGGGTGGCGCTGCTCTCGAAGGGCCGGATAGCGGCCGTGGGAACCCACCAGGAACTGCTGCGGACCAGCGAGGAGTACGCCTGGCTGATGTCCGGCGAAGGCAAGGACGAGGACCGATGACGGACACGCTCACCCAGACGCCCCCCGCCGCTCCGGCCCCGGACGGGGACCCCTTCGACCGCGACGACCTGCCGGCCCCGCCCGGGGCGACGGGTGCGCTGCTGCGCTCGCTGCTCGCCACGCACCGGACCCGGGTCGCGTGGGGCGCGCTCGTCCTCCTGGTCAAGGAGGGCGCGATCCAGGCGGGCCCGCTGCTCGTCGCGTACGCCATCGACCGGGGCGTCCCGGCCTTCCGCGCCGGCGACCACGGTCCGGTGATCGCGGTGGCCCTGGGATACCTCCTCTGCGCGACGCTCTCGGGCGCCCTCCAGTACGTCTTCGTCCGCGGGGCGGCCCGCGTCAACCAGGACGTCCTCCTGGATCTGCGCGGCCGGATCTTCCGCCACGCGCAGGTCCTCAGCGTCGACTTCCACGAGCGCTACACCTCGGGCCGGCTGATCTCCCGCTCGACCACCGATGTCGAATCGCTCCAGGAACTCCTCTCCGAGGGCCTCCAGGAACTGATCGGCGTCGTCCTGTCCTTCGTGTCGATCTCCGTCATCCTGCTCTGGCTCGATCTGGGCATCGGGGCGATGGCGGTCGCGTCCTTCCTCCCCCTGCACCTCCTCATCCGCCTCTACCGGAAGCGCGCCGGAGCGGTCTACGCCGAGCGTTCGACGGCCATCGCGGGCGTCATCGTGAAGTTCGCGGAGACGATGAACGGCATCCGTCCGGTCCGGGCGTTCCGCCGGGAGCGGCTCAACGACACCGAGTTCGCGGCGCTCAACCGCCGTCACGAGCGCAGCAACGGCGACGCGCTCCTGGAGATGGCCCGTTACGTCGTGGGCTCGCGCCTCGTCGCGAACACGGCGGTCGCCGGGATGTGCCTGTGGGGCGCGTACCGGGTGGCCTCGGGCTCCCTGGAGCTCGGCGTCCTCGCGGCGGCGGTCCTCTACATGCGCCGGCTGTACGACCCGATCGACCGTCTGGGCATGTTCCTCAACTCGTACGAGTCGGCGGCGGCGTCCCTCACGAAGATCGCGGGCCTGCTGGCCCAGGAACCGGGCGTGCCCGAGACGACGGCGCCCCGCCCCCTGCCGCCCCGCGCGGGCGCACCGGGCCGCGAGGTCGTCTTCGACGAGGTCCGCTTCGCCTACCGCACGGGCGGCGAGGTCCTCCCCGTCTTCGACCTGACGATCCCGGCCGGCCAGACGGTCGCGGTCGTCGGGGCGACGGGCGCGGGCAAGTCGACCCTCGCCAAACTCCTGGCCCGTTTCTACGACCCCACGGACGGCAGCGTCCTGCTCGACGGCGTGGATCTGCGCGACCTGGCCACCCCGGAACTGCGCCGGGGCATCGTCATGGTGACGCAGGAGGCGTTCCTCTTCTCGGGCACGGTCGCCGAGAACATCGCGATCGGCCGCCCGGACGCGACCCGCGCGCAGATCGAGGAGGCGGCCCGCGCGATCGGGGCGCACGAGTTCATCGCGGGCCTGCCGGACGGCTACGACACGGACGTGCGCAAGCGCGGCGGCCGGATCTCGGCGGGTCAGCGTCAGCTGGTCGCCTTCGCCCGCGCCCTCCTGGCGGACCCGGCGGTCCTGATCCTGGACGAGGCGACCAGCTCCCTGGACGTGCCGGGCGAGCGGGCGGTGCAGCGGGCGATGGACACGGTCCTCGCGGGCCGTACGGCCGTGGTGATCGCCCACCGCCTCTCCACGGTGGAGGTCGCGGACCGGGTCCTGGTGATGGAGTCGGGCCGGATCGTCGAGGACGGCACGCCGTCGGACCTGGTGTCGGGCGAGGGCCGCTACGCGGGCCTGCACCGGGCGTGGCGGGACAGCCTGGTGAGCTGAGGGGACGGGGGCGGGGCTCTCCGTCGGGGGATCTCTGCCGGTGTGGAGCGAACGGAATCGGCCGGTCCACCGTTTCGGGTGGCCGGCTGCCTACCCTCCGGTTAACGAACACCGACTTCCGGGCAGCGGACGATTTCCGGCCAACTTCCGGCCGCACTCCTGACAGGTCCTCGTCATTCCTGTCACTCTCTCCCCGGATCTTCGCATCACCGTTCGCCGCTTCACCCGAACGGGTAACGCGTCATCCGCACGTGCTCCACAGCTCTGCTTGCTCCGCCCGGACGGGCCCACCCAGTCCGCCGGTACCCCCCTCGCAAGAAGGAGTCTGCGTGAGATCCACGCCCAGCCGCCGCGCCACCGCGACCGGCGCTCTGATCGCCGCCGCCGCCATGCTCGCCGTGAGCGTCCAGACCGGATCCGCCACCGCGGCGGACGCTGCCTGGACCATCGCCCCCAAGGCCCAACAGGGCACCTCGGCGAACCCCGGCAAGCTCCCGGCCGACCTCACCCCCGCCGAGCGCACCGCGCTCATCAAGGCGGCCGACGCCGACAAGGCCGCCACGGCCAAGTCCCTCGGCCTCGGCGCCCAGGAGAAGCTGGTCGTCCGCGACGTCGTGCAGGACCGCGACGGCACGACCCACACGCGCTACGAGCGCACCTACGCCGGGCTGCCCGTCCTCGGCGGCGACCTGATCGTCGCCGAGAGCAAGGCCGGCGCCACCACCGGCGTCACCAAGTCCTCCCGCGCCGAACTGAAGAACGTCGACCTCGGCGCCACCGTCGCCCCGGCCGCCGCCGAGAAGCAGGCCGTCGGCCTCGCCCAGGCGGAGGGCTCCGAGAAGGCCGCCGCCGAGCGCGCCCCGCGCAAGGTCGTCTGGATGGCCTCGGGCGCCCCCGTCCTCGCGTACGAGACTGTCGTCGGCGGCCTCCAGCACGACGGCACCCCGAACGAGCTGCACGTCGTGACGGACGCGAAGACCGGCGCCAAGCTGTACGAGTGGCAGGCCGTGCACAACGGCACCGGCAACACCCAGTACAGCGGCACGGTCACCCTCGGCACCGCGCCCTCGTACACGCTGACCGACACCACCCGCGGCAACCACAAGACGTACAACCTCAACCGGGGTACGTCCGGCACCGGGACGCTCTTCTCCGGACCCGACGACGTCTGGGGCAACGGAACCCCGTCGAACCTGGAGACGGCGGGCGCCGACGCCCACTACGGCGCCGCGCTCACCTGGGACTACTACAAGAACGTGCACGGGCGCTCCGGCATCCGCGGTGACGGCGTCGGCGCGTACTCCCGGGTCCACTACGGCAACGCGTACGTCAACGCCTTCTGGCAGGACTCCTGCTTCTGCATGACGTACGGCGACGGCGCGGCGAACGCCAAGCCGCTCACGTCCATCGACGTGGCCGCGCACGAGATGACCCACGGCCTGACCTCCGTCACCGCGGGACTGGTCTACAGCGGCGAGTCCGGCGGCCTCAACGAGGCCACCTCGGACATCTTCGCGGCGGCCGTCGAGTTCTACGCCAACAACGCCCAGGACCAGGGCGACTACCTCGTCGGCGAGAAGATCGACATCCGCGGCAACGGCACCCCGCTGCGCTACATGGACAAGCCCAGCAAGGACGGCTCGTCCAAGGACTACTGGTACTCGGGCATCGGCGGTGTCGACGTCCACTACTCCTCGGGCCCGGCGAACCACTGGTACTACCTGCTCTCCGAGGGCAGCGGCGTCAAGACCGTCAACGGCGTGACCTACGACTCGCCGACCTCCGACGGCCTGCCCGTCACCGGCATCGGCCGTGACAAGGCCTCGCTGATCTGGTTCAAGGCGCTCACCACCAAGTTCAACTCGTCCACCAACTACGCCGGCGCCCGCACGGGCACCGTCGCGGTGGCCACCGAGCTGTACGGCGCCGGCAGCCCCGAGGTCCTCGCCGTCCAGCACGCCTGGGCCGGCGTCAACGTCGGTACCCGCCCCGGCGGCACCGAGCCGCCCACGGGCAAGGTCTTCGAGAACACGGCCGACGTGGCCATCCCGGACAACGGCGCCGCGGTCACCTCCACGGTCAACGTCACCGGCGTCGCCGGCAACGCGCCCGCCACCCTCAAGGTGGACGTGGACATCGTCCACCCCTACAAGGGTGACCTCGTCGTCGACCTCGTCGCCCCCGACGGCTCGGTCTACAACCTGCACAACCGGTCCGGCGGCAGCGCCGACAACATCCTCCAGACCTTCACCGTGAACGCCTCCTCCGAGGTCGCCAACGGTGCCTGGAAGCTCCGCGCCCAGGACAAGGCCTCGGCGGACGTCGGCCGCATCAACGCCTTCAAGCTGACCTTCCCGTAACCGGGAGGCACACAGGGGCGGGGGGCCGGGGGGGGACCGAACACCCCCCGCCCCCCCCCGCCGGCGGCGGGCGGCCCCCCCCCCAGGAGCCCCCCCCCCCCCCCCCCCCCCCCCAGCACCCCCCCAG